>JABSPW010000082.1 GCA_013214285.1 Halioglobus sp.
ATAGGCACCCACGTGAACCATATATTACTCATCACCATATCAGGTGATGATCAGCCAGGAGTCACCGCCGGTGTCACCGCGATCCTGGCGGAATATTCGGTAAACATTCTCGATATTGGCCAGGCGGTTATACACGCCACATTATCCCTGGGTCTGTTGGTGGAGCTTCCGGAAGAGACGGTCGTGGGGGATGTGGCTGATGCAGTGAGCCAATTTGCTGCCGAGCGCGAACTGCGTGTGGCAACCAGTCCTGTATCGCTGGCGAGTTACGGTCAATGGGTCGAGGCGCAGGGTATGACGCGCCATATCATCACCCTGCTCGCGCGCAAGATCACCTCCGATCAGATAGCGCGTGTGACCTCTGTCATCTCTGAACACGGCTTGAATATTCACGGAATTAACCGCTTGTCTGGGCGCATACCTATTGGAGACTTGCCTGCGCTCAGCAAAGCCTGCGCGGAATTTTCCGCGCGGGGCACCCTCAGTGATCCCGGTGGTTTCCGCAGAGAACTGCTGGAAGTGGCGGGAGCTCTCGAGGTTGATCTCGCCTATCAGCAGGACAACATGTATCGGCGCACTCGCCGGCTTGTGGCTTTTGATATGGACTCGACGCTGATAGAGGCAGAGGTAATCGATGAACTGGCGAAACTGGCAGGCATTGGTGAGCAAGTGAGTGCAATCACCGAACAGGCTATGCGAGGAGAGATTGACTTCCAGGAGAGTTTCCGAGCGAGGGTCGCTTTGCTGAACGGTCTGAAGGAAAGTGCTCTTGCTAGGGTAGCGAGTGAGCTGAAGATTACAGAGGGCGCTGAGCAGCTGATTTCGACTCTGCGCAAATTGGGGTATAAGACAGCGATTCTTTCCGGGGGGTTCACCTATTTTGCGCGGTACCTGCAGTCCCGTCTGGGTATCGACTATGTTTACGCCAATGAACTTGATATCCAGAATGGAGCCGTTACTGGCAAGGTCAGGGGCAAGATAGTTGATGGTCCCCGAAAGGCGGAGCTACTTCGTAATTTGGCTCAGGATCAGGGCATTGATTTGCAGCAGGTGATTGCTGTAGGTGATGGAGCGAATGATCTCCCGATGCTCAGCATCGCTGGTCTTGGCATAGCATTCAGGGCAAAGCCTTTGGTGAAAAAGTCGGCGGAGCAGTCCATATCCACTCTGGGCTTGGATGCAATTCTTTACCTGCTAGGTATTTCCGACAAGTACCAGGGTTCGCCCTGGAACTAGCTATATTTTATTCCACAATGAGTCGAAGCCCCCACCTGAACCGTTAATATCCTGTTCTGTAAGTAGGTCGCCAAGCTCTTTGATGGTTTTGAATTCGAACTGTTCATAGCTGCCTGTGGAGCTGACTTGCCGCATCAATTGGACGGTACACGACTCATTGCCGTTGCGCAGGGCTACTCTTTGGCGTTCCTTGAATCGGGAGCGCGGTGCAATCATCGTACTGGGTTGGCCGAGTATCTTGATTTCTGGGAGTAACAGCACTCGAACCGGTGCGTCGCCGTTTTCATTTGATTTGCCTTTGCGTATTACCTTGCCGCTGTAAGCATTTGCTCGTGGGCTTAGTAGCTCAAGTCCAACCAAGGTGCGGGAATCTTGCAATCGGCTTAGCCAGCGGATTGCTGCTATCGACCATTCGTTCTGTTCCTTGTCCTCTTTCAGGCCCACAATATCGCCGCTTTTGAGTTCGCTAGGAATATCATCCAGCCAGTTCACGCAGTACCCGTTGGGACTGGTGTCCGCCAGTTGCACTTCGAACACGGGATTATTATCTCGCTTCGGCATCTCCTGCTGTTCATTGGGGAGGATCATGGCCCGCGTGCCGACATCCAGGTCGATTTCTTTGGGTGTCCGTGTACCATCGGAGGACGGAGCCTTACCATCCACTTCGTCCAACACGTCGCGCTTTGTGGGAGACGCACCGAAAATATTTTCACCCGACTGCCCCTTGGGAGCGGCGATATAGCGGTCCCCTTTTTCCATCTGCTGCTGAAGTTGTTGCTGATTAATCTGGTAGTGGGTACTTCCCAGTCCGACGCATATCCAGAGGGGGCTGTTCGATGCAGTACGCTTATAATTTCGCATGCTGAGACTGCCCAGAGATGCTATCAGGTGATCCAGCATGTGCATCGGAATGCCGGTATTCTTATCGAAAGTCGCTCCTTTGCCGACAAGCTCATCTTTAAGGGATTGTATGAATCGCAGTAGGCCGCCTGTGTCGATGGCGCGCAATTCCGCATCGGAGTTTTGCCTATAGAGGGCTCGAAATTGCGCGGGTTGATCACTATTGAGGTCCACCAGGAACAATTCGTTGCCGTTTTCCCTACTTTCAATCTGTACCTTCTCGCCCCAATCCTGTAAAGCCATGTATAGCGAGGTGAGGTCGTTTTGGCGCAACTGATTGGGCTTGCAGCAGGAGAGGGCAACAGCTTGAGCATAGGTGGCCTTGATTGTCCTGCTGGCATCAACGGGTGCATTGGTGGGGATATCTACCATCTGTTGAAACTCGGCCAGGAGATAAAGCTGGTGCAGAATACTCCAGGCATCAGATGCCATGGGCTGGTGCAATTGATAAGTCTGTAAAATCTTGCGTCCAGCAAACAGCAGGGCCCGTTGTATCGCCGCACACATGAGGCGCCCTCGATCAGCGGATGATATTGCGTCACCTTTCTGTGCTGCCTCTATCGCTGCAATTGCATAGCCTGTTGTCGCGCAAGACATGAGTTGATCGCTCGCACCCGCCATTTCGCGAGGTTCTTCTGGAAGGACCAATGACTGGTTTAGGAAGTGCTTTGAGAGGCCAGCGAGCGCTTTGTCAATCGCTGGAGCGAGAGCTTCCAGGATCTGAAAGCGAGTGTCGGGAGCCAGCTCCGTGCGATTGAGATCAATCAGCGCGTCATCGAGCCGGGCTACCGCGACCGAAGAATTATTGTTCGGTAACGTGTCCACCCAAGCGGTAGCGGATTCATGGTTGGCTTCGAAAATACCCAGTGCTGTCTGATCCTGCACCGGAATTTTAAGCTTGATGGATGTGTGGTCTTCCATTCCGCCTGCCAGACGCCCCTGATGATGCTTTGTTTTATCGCCTAAGGATAGCGCAATATGGCGGCAGGCGGCTACACGCAGATACTGATCTGCCAATGGCTTTCGACGTGCGGTATAATAGAAGTCTTTTTCTGTCATCCCGGCGGTGCTGTATGGCGAGTTATTCTACCAACGAGTTTCGGTCGGGCATGAAAGTCATGCTCGATGGTGATCCCTGCAATATCCTGGATAATGAATTTGTTAAGCCAGGCAAGGGCCAGGCGTTCAACCGAGTGAAGTTGCGTAACCTCAAAACCGGTAGGGTATGGGAGCGCACGTTCAAGTCGGGTGAGTCTCTGGAAGGTGCTGATGTTATCGACGTCTCACTTGAGTATCTCTATAGTGACGGAGAATTCTGGCACTTTATGGACCCTGATTCTTTTGAACAGTATCAGGCGGACGCCACGACAGTGGGTGACAGTCACCTGTGGTTGAAGGAGCAGGATAAGTGCGAAGTTACCCTGTACAACGGCTCGCCACTCAGCGTTTCTCCGCCCAATTTTGTTGAACTGGAAATCACTGAAACCGACCCGGGTCTCAAAGGTGATACCGCCAGTGGCGGCACCAAGCCGGCCACTCTTAGCACCGGAGCTGTTGTTAAAGTGCCTCTGTTTTTGAATGAGGGTGAGATCATTCGGGTGGATACGCGCACCGGCGATTACCAGAACCGCGCCGCGAAGGTCTGAGCCAGCTGGCAGGACTCGCTGTGAAGTGGCAGCCGGCGGCTGAACCAGACACTCTTCGCCAGCGTGCCTTGTTGTTGGATCGAGTGCGTCGGTTTTTTAAGAAGCGCCATGTATTGGAGGTGGAGACTCCCCTGCTTTGTCAGCATGGCGTGACAGATCCGGCCATTGAAGCCTATCAAGTGACCGATGCCCAAGGCGACCGCTATCTGCAGACCTCGCCAGAATACGCAATGAAACGGCTACTTGCGTCCTGTGATGCGCCTTTGTTTCAGATCTGTAGAGTGTTCAGGAAAGGTGAAGTCGGGCCACGACACAACCCCGAATTCAGCCTGCTGGAATGGTACCAGCCCGGCTTTGACCACCACCAACTGATGAACGAGGTGGCTGAGTTGGTGATAGAGTGCCTCGGTAAACGACCAATTCGGAAGAAAGCTTATCGGGACCTATTCTTGGAGACGGTGCAAATAGACCCATTTACCGACCCTGTGGAGGCATTGCAAAACGCGGCCCATCTGCACCTCGACACAGGAGCGTTATCCGGCGATCGTGACCTGTGGTTGGACCTTTTGATGTCGCATGTTATCGAACCGCAGCTTGACGGGCTGTATTTTGTTTATGACTACCCCGCGTCTCAGGCAGCTCTTGCAAACATTGTGTCCGACGGCGGCGTTCGTATTGGGCAGCGTTTTGAGCTTTATGTGGATGGCATGGAGCTGGCCAATGGTTACTGTGAGCTTACCGATGTTCGGGAACAGCGGCGTCGCTTTATCGCGGATAATGCGCTTAGACGCAAACGAGGTCAGTTGCAGCGCTCCATCGACGGCTATTTGTTGGCTGCTCTAGAGCACGGGCTGCCGGAGTGCAGTGGTGTCGCTCTGGGTATTGATCGCCTTTTGATGTTGCAGGTTGGCGCAGATGATATCCGTGATGTGCTTGCGTTTGATTGGGGTCGAGCCTAGCGCCAAGCCTGAAAAAAACCGGCAAGGAGCCGGTGCTTTCATTCGATAACAGGGCAGTACATCAGCTGCCGAATTCTCGCACTAGCCCACCGATCGATTCCTTCGCGTCACCGAACAACATGCGCGTATTATCCTTGTAGAATAATGGGTTCTCGATACCCGCAAAACCTGACGCCATGGACCGCTTGAGCACGAAGACCGTTCGCGCGCTGTCGACGTTGATCACGGGCATGCCGTATATCGGCGACGATTCGATCTCTCTGGCGGCTGGGTTCACCACGTCATTGGCGCCGATTACGATGGCGACGTCTACCGTTTCCATACGCGGGTTGATGTCGTCCATCTCGAGTAGCTGGTCGTAAGGTACATCGGCTTCCGCCAGTAATACGTTCATATGCCCGGGCATGCGACCTGCAACCGGGTGTATGCCAAAATTGACCTCCGCACCATTGCCCTCCAATAGCTCAGTCAGCTCCTTGACGACATGCTGAGCCTGGGCCACGGCCATACCGTAGCCAGGAATGATGGCAACAGTGCTGGCGGCTTCTAATACATAGAAGGCGTCTTCAACGCTGATGGGTTTGATTTCGCCGTCGACCTCGGTTGTCTCGGTTTTGCCGCTACCAAAGCCCGAGAAGAGCACGTTGGAGAGAGAGCGGTTCATTGCCTTGCACATGATCTGAGTTAGGATGATCCCCGCAGAACCCACCAGAGAGCCCGCAACAATCAGGATGTTGTTGTCGACGGCAAAGCCTGCCGCACAGGCTGCCAGACCTGAGTAGGAATTCAACAGGGATATGACCACTGGCATATCGGCGCCCCCGATGGGGATCACTGCCATCACCCCGAAAATTAGGGAGAGCGCAACGACCAGAACAAGCCACACGGTGTTGTCCGGGTTGATACAGAATAGTACGGCACTGACCAAGATAGCGGCTATGATTGCCCCGTTCACCATTTGCTGTGCGCCGAACAATATAGGTGCAGACGTGATTTTTTCGCTCAGCTTGCCGTAGGCGACCAGTGAACCGGTGAAAGTTAGGCCTCCGATCAAGATGGACAAAACAATCGTAACCAGGGTAAATGTGCCTGCCGCAGGACTCAGCGCTGCGGTACCTACCAGCAGGCTCGCCATACCGCCGAAGCCGTTGAACAGGGCCACCATTTCAGGCATCGAAGTCATCTGCACTAGCCTAGCGGCAGCAGCGCCGATGGCACCACCGATGGCGAAGCCGATTAGGATCCAGGTGTAGTCGATACCCTGTGATAGTAACGCTGCGACCACCGCGACGAGCATGCCGCTAGAGGATATGAGGTTGCCCCGGCGCGCAGTGGCGGGTGAGCCAAGCTGCTTAAGTCCAAAAATAAAGAGTACGGCCGCGGCGACATAGGCGTATTGAATGAATGATTCCATCGCGCATTACCCCTTTTTCTTGAACATGGAGAGCATGCGATCAGTTACCAGATAACCGCCCACCACGTTGATAGAGGCGAGAGCAACAGCACCTACGGCTAACCACTTGGAGGGGTCACCGTCGCCGGTGCCGACCAAGCCGACAGCACCCACCAGAGTGATACCCGATATTGCGTTTGCGCCGGACATTAGTGGTGTGTGCAGTGTGGCAGGTACCTTATTGATCAGTTCGAAGCCTAAGAAGATAGACAGCACAAGGATAAAGGTCAGGAATACTTCAATGGGTATCATCTCAGGCACCTCCTTCCAGAACATTTTTAATGGTCTCATTTATCACTTCGCCACCGTGTGTGATGATACAGCCGGGCAGGATGTCATGTTTTAAATCGATGACAAGTTCCTTTTTTTCTTCGTCCCAGCTGTCATCCACTAGGCTGTAAAGGTTAGAGGAGTACATTTGACTTGCATCCCTGGCCACTTCACCGGCGAGGTTACCCAGTCCGATGATCGTGACACCATTAACGTTGACAGTTTTGTTGGGTACCGAACCTTCGACATTGCCACCCGTTTCCGCCGCCATATCGACAATGACTGAGCCAGGGGACATGCCTTCGACCATATCTTTCGTGACCAGCACAGGGGGTTTGCGACCGAAGACTTGCGCGGTAGTGATAACGACGTCTGACTTGGCAATAATGTCTTTCTGTGCCTGGCGCTGTATCTCTACCTGCTCGGGTGTCAATTCCTTGGCATAGCCTCCAGCGGTCTCGCCGGTCTCACCCAGATCAATTGCCAGGAACTTTGCGCCCAGTGACTTCACCTGTTCGGCTACCACGGGCCGTGTATCGAAAGCGGTAACCTTGGCGCCGAGTCGTTTTGCTGTGGCGATGGCCTGCAAGCCCGCGACGCCAGCACCTATGACAAACACATTGGCTGGCTTAAGGGTACCTGCCGGGGTCATCATCATAGGGAAGATACGTGGCAGGTGCATAGCGGCCTGTATTACCATCACATAACCGGCTAGATTTGCCTGCGAGCTTAGCGCATCCATTTTTTGGCTGCGCGTAGTGCGAGGAATCATCTCCATACTGATCGAAGTGATACCTGCATCCCGGAAGGCATTGACCAATGCGTGTTCATTGAATGGGTCGAGGTAGCTGATGTGAATCGCGCCGCGCTTGAGCTTACCAATGTCTTCTAGGGGGGGTTTGCGCAGGCGCAGAATGATGTCCGCCTCCCCGAGCAGAGTATTCCGATTGGCCGACACGCTGGCCCCCGCCTCGATGTACTCATCGTCGCAAAAACCGGAACCTTTACCCATACCGGCTTCAATGACAAGCTCCGCACCCGCGCGCACCAGTTTCTTGGCGTCTGCGGGAGTAAGTGGTATCCGGTTTTCCCCCGGATGGGTTTCCTTGGGAATTGCGATGCGCATGCGATGGGTTCTCCCTCATCCTTTGTTTTACTTGGTGGCGGCAATCTTCGTTGCCGGTCAGTCACCGGTGGCGTTCTTTAACGCCTGTGTTTACCTCCTCGGGGACCATTTGGACCGCCCGGACGCAAAGCAGCGGCCGAGATTAGCACAGGCAATCCACTGCGCAAATAATGGCCATCATTTAGCTGCTGAATTCTTCCTTGCTCTTGAGGCCAGCGCTCACCAGCAGTTTACGCCGTTGGGCGGGCCAATGTAGTGCATCTGGACTAAGAAACAAGGGTGACAACGCACAAAAAAATAGACCGGGGCAATCACCCCCGGGCTATGGGCGGCCACTCCTGGTATTGCCACCAGGGTGGCAGCAGTTCTCGGTACTCAGCTCGGGCGTAGCGAGGGTCAATCAGCAGCGCATTGCCCCTGTCCCTGGGGCCTCTGATCACTCTGCCCAACGCCTGGTTTACCTTCTGCATGCCCGGATAAAGAAAGGTATTGTCAAAACCACTGCCAGTTTCGCGCTCAAACCAGGCCTGTAATGCCCGACTGTCCGGATTGACCTGCGGCATACCGACGCCGACTACCGCAACACTGCTCAGTGCGTCGCCGGGCAGGTCGATTCCTTCGCCAAAGACTCCACCCAGGATACAGAATGCTGCCAGATCGCGTCTTTCGCCCAGCAACTGCAACAGCTCTGCGCGCCTCGCCTCTCTGTCTCCAGGTTCCTGGATCCACAGTGTGCGTGACAGAACTTTGCTATCCATCAGTGTCAAGCAGGCTTGCATGTAGCGGTAGGAGGGAAAGTACAGTATGGCGTTACCTGACATGGCGCGAAGCCAGTCCTTGAGTAGGCTGGCCAATGCAGGCAGGGTCTTATCACGCTGCCGATAGCGAGTGTCCAGGCTGGTGACCAGCCAGACTGTCAGTTGCTCTGCGGCGAATGCCGACTTGGTCTGTGTACAGACGGTGTTTTCTCCAAGACCCAATCGGGGAATCATCCAGTGCACGGGCGATAACGTGGCGGAAAACGCAATGACCGCATGCACTGCGCTTTGCCGTTCATTCAGCAGCCGTGAGGGGTCGAGACAGTTCAGGCTTATCACCAGGCTCTGGCTAGTGTGTTGTCGGATCGTGACACAACGAAAATCGGGGCCCCATTCCTGCGCGACGCGTATGAAATGCAAACAGTCGAAATACAACGCACCTAGCTCGCTGTTGCGCTGCAATAGTGTTGGCTCATCCATCAGTAGTGTACCGACAGCGGCGCAGAAATCGCCTAGCGTTTCTAGCAGTGTTTGCGGTAACGCTTCTTCCGAGTGGTACTGACTTGAATGCCCTGTTGTCTTCTGCATCACCAATAAGTGACGGTTGACTCGATTCAATGTGCGCGTCACCGATGCGGGTGTATACCGCTTTACGCGCATCAAAGTCGCTTTCTGGATGCTCGCACTGTACATGGCGCGGGCGCGGTCGGGCAGGTTATGGGCCTCATCCAACAGGATGGTCCAGTGTTTTTCGGGACTTCCTAGCCTTTTTGTCAGCGAGCCATAGAGGCTGTAAACATAGTGCAGATCGCCAATAATGGTATCAACCCAGGGCATCAGATCGCTGGCCAACTCGTAGGGACAAACGTTGAATTGCTGCGCCAGCGCTTCGATATCCTGACGTGTCAGTGCCGGACGCTCCATAGCGCTATGCATTGCCTCGGGCAGTCTATCGTAGTAGCCCCGGGCATAGGGGCAGTCTCCACCATGGCAGGCCCTTCCCGGTGAGAGGCAGATGCTGTCTTTAGCGCTCAGGCTCAAAGACGTGCCGCGGTAGCCGGCGTCGCGGAACTGGTTCAGGGTCTGCTCGGCGGTGCGTCGTCCAAGAGTTTTGGCGGTGACAAATACCAGTCCATCATGCTTGCCCGTGCCCAACGCCTTGAGGGCTGGAAACAGTACCGCTGCAGTTTTGCCTATCCCCGTGGGTGCCTGCAACAGCAGTTGTCCGCTCGTTGCAATGCACTTGTAGGTCATCTCGGCAATATTGCGTTGTCCTGCTCGAAACGCGTTGTATGGGAACTCAAACGTCGCCAGACTCGCATCGCGCTTCTGGCGGAGCTCTGCCAAACGTTGTAGCCAGCGGCTGAAACAACGGATTGTGCGGTCGAGGAATTCATCAAGTTGTTGCGCAGAATACCACTGCTCCTGTTGATATTCTTCCTGTGTATCGATATTCAGCCAAGTGAGGCGCACGCGAAGTCTGGGCAGCTTAAAGTCGCTGGCGATAAGCGCTGCGTAAACTAGGGCCTGGGCCAGGTGCTGACCGGCAAGCGCCGATGGCATGTCATGCGCTGCGATTCGACAGGTCTTGATCTCTTCTACCAATTGCCACTTGGGGTCAAAGCCGTCGGCACGCCCGCGCAATATCAGCCGGGTATTGCACGTAACGTACTCTGCTCTGACGGGGTATTCTGGCTGGTAACTGGCTGGACGCTGAGCGTATAGTCTGCGGTGTCCAGCAACGCCCTCGGGCCCGCTGGGTGAAACAGTGAAGCGGTGGTCTATGTCGCCACTGCGATGACAAAATCGTACGAGATCGGTGACAGAGACACTGAATTCACGCATCGGCCCATTGTACCCAAGCCACCATTGAAGGGATGCCCTTGTCTGCAAAGTAGCGCAGCCAGCGTCTTTGCCCGTATTGCAGCGCATCCCCCGGGCCTTTGACCTCAACCAGGCAGTACTCGCCGGATTTTTCGCCTAGTGCGATGAGGTCGGGGAAGCCGCGGCGATGCTCACGTGGGTCAAACAACAGGCGCTCAAATACGGCGAGTAGGTGTGATCGGGGTATCACACGGCATGCATTTTCCACGAGCGTGGCGTTTACCTGGCGCCAGTGTGTCCAGTGACAGCGGTAGGGATGATAGCGGGCATACGCGTTGGTTAGTGTCTTGCCGAGATTACACTGGCGCAGGGCAGCCAGACGCTTATCGATGGCCTGCGCGCGTCGTGTACTGAAGCCGTGTTCGAACATGTCAGTGGGACCACCCTGGTAGGCGTGGAGGAACGCACCCGGTAATGGCATAAAAATCTCCTTCCAGAATGCCAGACCAAACAAGGTATTCATCAGACTGTTTTCGACGTAGTGGACCTGACTCCATGACTGCTGCAGATGATCTGCTACCAGCAGCTCAATGGGCTTCTCTCCGCGGGGTAGTGCCAGGCGCAATGCGTTAAACGCATCGCCCTGACGTGAAACGGCTTTCCCACCGAACTTACGCAGCACTCGGATCAAAATGCGATGAGCCGCCTCCTGCTCCGCTTCGCACCACGGGTGGTCAATAATCTCCTGACATAGACGCAAGACTTTTTTTTCCTCACCGCGCTTCTCAAAAATACGCGCGCGCCGCTCCCGCGCCGGATGTTTTTGACTTCGTTTGTACAGCACGAGAGCCGCATCCAGTTGTTCCAGTCGTTCAAGATCGCGGCCCAGTTTGTTGCATAAACGGTAATAGTGGCTGGCAGTAGAATCATGGCGCAGTTTGAACCTGGCGACCTCTCGCGCCAGTGCCGGTAATTCTTCCGGAATCTCCAGTTCGCGTATTGCAGAGTGCTTGTCTGTCATTGCAGTGCATTGCAGGTAATCTTCAACTGCTTTGCGGTTTTCAAACTTACGATCTCTGCGTTCCAGAGAGTATGGGAAATACCGTATTATGCCGAGATCCTCAAGCACGAATTCGGTGACGTTCTGGTGGCGGTTACCAAAGAACAGAAGCTGCATCAGTTCCATGTCCTTCAGACGCAATGGGGTTATTACGCGGCCGGGCTCCTCTGTGGCGAGTGACCCCAGGATTGCGACGCTAGGCAGGCCCAGAGAGTTAATGGCCTCGAGCAGTTCATCCTTACTACTAAAGTCTGTTCTTGCCAAGCGTCCAGCAAAGGCGCGTTGTAACTCCGGACGAGTGAACAGTTGCCCCAGTGATGTTATATCCAGCTCCCGTGCCTCATCAGACATCTTCGCACCGCAAAGCTCATCGATTACGCGTGCTATTGGACCGATCTCTGGATAGTCGAGTTTGCTCTCTCTGAACCAGGGCCCCGTGCGCGATATCAGACGCACATAGAGACTCTGGGCCCGAAACGACATGGACCGAAAGTCGTCTAGTGTTCGCTTTTCTTCCTCGGATAGAAGGTCAGCATAGCGATCTTCGACCGTTTTACACAGGCGCCTGAAATTATCCAAATAGTAGTGTGCTGCGAGTTCGGCCAATCGAAAGCTTACCCGTTAACTATGGAGTGCATTGGAATACTCGAAACCGATGCTACGCCAACCATTGCTCGATGTCAGATCACGGACGTTGTACGTGACGCATTTTCATGCAGGTGCGACCGTGGAAAGATCCCAAGTTGTAACAGTGTAGTCGGGCATAGCCAGCATTGCCCTCCTCTGGATAAAATGTAGGCCACTCCCATTAACCGAGCAGCAGCCCCTTGATAGTGAAGCGAACCATGGCGCAAATGACACCTCTTCTCGCCCTGACGCCGATCGTATTCCTGGTTTCTCTGCTGGCATGCTCTGTTTATCTGTTCGGCGCCGATTCGTCCTATGGTGGTAATCAGATTGCTCTGATATTCGCTGCTCTTGTGGCCGCTATGGTGGGTCGCCGTTTAGGCATGTCATGGCGTGATGCGCAGGATGGCATGGTCGATGGGATACGCATTGGGCTTGTTCCTATTCTCATCCTGTTATCCGTTGGCATGCTGATAGGCAGTTGGATGGTTTCCGGGACGGTACCTGCGATAATTTACTACGGTGTGCAAATTCTTAACCCGACGATCTTTTATGCGGCGAGCGCTGCTATTTGTGCCATCGTTGCGATCAGCATCGGCAGCTCTTGGACTGTAGCTGCTACACTGGGTATTGGCCTTATGGGAATTGCCGCCGGCTTTGATATGTCAGCTGCCATTGCGGGGGGGGCGATTGTATCGGGCGCTTACTTCGGAGACAAGCTGTCGCCTCTGTCGGATACAACCAATCTCGCGGCGGCCGCTACAGATGTAGACCTATTCGAGCACATACGTCATATGCTTTGGACCACGGTGCCCGCCTTTCTGGTAACACTGCTTATCTTTGCCTTGATAGGTACCAATGATGCGGCGGCTCCACCGGATATTGCGGTCCTGCAGGCTGACCTTTCTGAGCAGTTTCATATCGGTTTGCATTTGTTACTGCCCTTTTTGCTCATGTTGATATTGGTTTGTAGGCGAGTTCCAGCCTACCCTGCGATTGTCATCAGTGCTCTCGTGGGCGTATTGTTTGCGTTGTTATTTCAGCCCCAGGCGGTGGCTCGTCTGGCCGGAGGCCCTGATGACACTTTTCAAGCGACCGTATTACTCAAGGGCATCTGGATCAGCCTGTTCGACGGCTACTCCTCCGACAGTGGCAACGCGATACTGGACGACCTTCTCAGTAAGGGTGGAATGCGTAGCATGTTGAATACAGTCTGGCTCATCATGTGTGCCCTGGCACTGGGTGGAGTGCTAGAGCGAACAGGTATACTGGGTTACCTCTTAGATCTCGCCCTGAGGGGCGTGCGCGGTGTGGGCTCGCTGATCGCCTTCACGGTGGCAACCTGTATGGGTACGAATGTCCTGACTGCTGACCAGTATATTTCCATCGCGCTTCCCGGGCGCCTCTTCAAAGGTGAGTATGAACGACGCGGTCTATCAAGCTTGAATTTGTCCCGGACATTGGAGGACTCGGGAACGTTGACCTCTGTCCTGATTCCTTGGAACACCTGCGGAGCTTATATGTCGGCCACATTAGGAGTCGCCACCCTGAGCTTTGCGCCTTTCGCATTTTTCAATCTTATATGTCCTGTATTGGCAATCATCTATGGCTTTAGTAATTTCGCGATCAAGCCCCAGGCTGAAACGCCCGGCGATACAACGGGGGTCAATACACCGTGAGCGTGGATGTATTTGAGTGGGATTATCCTGACCCGCACCTGCTGAAGATGCAAGTAGCGCCGGAGGACATCGACGGACTTTCTCACACGAACAATGCTGTCTACGTCGACTGGTGTCAGAAGGCGGCTTGGGCGCACTCTGTCGCTCTCGGCCTGGACCTTGCACGCTACCGCGAGTTGGATCGTGCGATGGTGATTACACACAGCGAGTTTGACTATCTGCAGGCTTCTCGCGAAGGGGATGAGGTGCTGATTGGTACTTGGATCGTAGCGTGGGACAAACGGCTGACAATGCGTCGATGTTTCCAGGTTATTCGCCCGGTCGACGGTATAACCTTGCTGCGTGCGATGATGCGTTTTGTTTGTATTGAGTTGAGTAGCGGTCGACCCCGGCGCTTACCGCAAGCATTTATCGACGGTTATGGCGCAGCGGTCCTTGGTAGAGAACACCATTAAAAACCGGCTTTTTTAATTGCTTCGGTTTGGCTTTGCTCCCTCAGTTCCGGTTCCCGAAATTGCAGGTTTGCCAGGCGCGCATAGAGTGAACAGTCTTGCAGTAGTTGTCGGTGCGTGCCGGTTGCTACCAACTTTCCCGCATCCAACACGGCGATGGTATCCGCGTGCAGAATCGTGGACAGTCGATGGGCAATAATTACGGTTGTGCGCTTCTGCATTAGCTCCTGCAGAGCCAGCTGCACCTGATGTTCACTTTCGGTATCCAGTGCACTAGTGGCCTCGTCCAACAGTAGTATTTTCGGATCGTTGAGTATCGCCCTCGCCAGTGCGATCCTTTGGCGTTGACCGCCTGAGAGGCGGACACCCATTTCGCCCAGGTGGCTGCCGTAGCCCTCTGGCAGTGCGCAGATAAATTCATGAGCGTGTGCAGCACGAGCCGCCGCCTGTACCTCCTCATCCGTTGCATCAAGCTTGCCGTAAGCGATGTTATAACGAACGTCGCCGGTAAAAAGTGCTGGTTGTTGTGGCACCAATGCGAAATTCTCGCGCAATTCACGCACAGACAAGTCTCGAATATTTACGCCATTAAGAATGATGCGACCCTCTTGCGGATCGTAGAAGCGCAAGAGCAATTCGAACACGGTCGATTTTCCGGCACCCGAGGGCCCTACAAGCGCGAGGCTCTTGCCATGCTCGATGCGCAGGTTGAGGGCTGTCAGAGCGGGCTGCTGAGCACGTGTTGGATAGCGGAATGTGACTTCCTCCAGTTGTAATTGCGCTTGTGACAAATGCGCAGTGGCACAAGTCTCCAAAGGGTCATCGATGGCGCTGCGAGTGTTGATAAGCTCGACCAAGCGCTCTGCTGCACCCGCGGCTCGCTGCAGGTCACCCCAAACTTCAGAGATTGTTGCAATGCCGCTGCCCACCATGATTGCGTAGAATACAAAAGCCCCCAGTTCGCCGCCACTCATGCTGCCACGAATGACATCCTGGCCCCCTTCCCACAGCATGCCAGACATACCGACGAACAACATCAAAATGGCGCCACATATAAGCAATGAACGCTGCCAGATCCGCCGCTGCGCGATGCCGAAAGCACGCTCCACCTCTCGCCCGAAGGCTTCCGACTCAAACTGTTCGCGTGTGTAGCTCTGAACCACACGAATGTGTTGAATCACTTCGCCGGCGTAGCTCCCGACGCTTGCGATACTGTCCTGACTCTGATTTGACAGGTTCCTGACACGGCGGCCGAATACCAATACAGGTAGAAGTATGAGGGGAACGCCCACCGCGATAATGAGGCTGAGTTTCAGGTTAATGATGAACATCATTACCAGCGCGCCTGAGGTTGTCAGACTGCTGCGCAGTGCCATGCTGAACGAGGAGCCAATAATAGTCTGTAACAAAGGCGTATCAGTCGTAATGCGTGACATGATTTCGAGACCGCGATTGGTTTCAAAGAAACCGGGATGCAGTTGCACAATATTGTCGAATACGCGTTTGCGAATGTCGGCGCTCACCCGCTCTCCAAGCCATGAGACCAGGTAAAAGCGGATAAATGTACCGACGGCCATTGCGGTCGCGATAAGTATCAGCAATCCGATCGCCTGCTGCAGCCCGGTTCTGGAGTTACCGCCAAATCCCTGGTCA
>JABSPW010000083.1 GCA_013214285.1 Halioglobus sp.
ATAATGTGATGAAATCCCCGCCCGCGAGCAGATTCGAACTTGGCACACTGAGGAGAAAAACGGCGAGGTTTATGTCTGGTTCCACCCTGAGAATACGGCGCCCCAGTGGGGTTTGCCGGACCTGCCTGAGCTGGGTGATCCGAACTGGACCGAGCCACGTTATACGGAGCATTTGGTGCCGGCGCACGTGCAGGATATCTGTGAGAACTCCTGCGACCCTGTGCACTTTCAGTTTGTTCATGGCAACGACGCGATACCCGAATCGCGAGTGGAAATTGATCATGATGGTCGCACCATGCACTTGCATTCGGACATGCAGCGAGCAGATCATCCCAGCCAATTGCACGCCATCACCTATAGCCCTGGGTTTGCCATGGTGCGCAACACCTACGGCCCCGGCGCTGAAATGATTATGTATAACAGCCCTCAGCCGATTGACCGCAACACTACGCTCATGCGCTGGACTTTGATAGTACGGCGCGAGATCGAAGACCTGGCGGGTGATGAGGTGATGAAAGGTATCACTGATGGCATCGGCGATGACTACCCGATCTGGGCTAATAAGGTGCACCGTCGCCGCCCCGTATTTTGCAAAGGCGATGAAACCCTGGTGACCTTCCGTAAGTGGGTGCGCCAGTTTTATATCACCTCTCAAGATAAGCGGGAGATTGCGTAAGGTGCAGGAGTTTAAAGATAAGGTCGCATTGATTACTGGCGGAGCGAGTGGTGTCGGTCGCTCACTGGCATTTGCACTCGGGCGACGAGGAGCGAAAATCGTTGTCGGCGATGTGGACAAGACAGCTATGGAACAGGTCTCTATAGACCTCGCGGCTGAACATATAGAGGCGGTTGTAGCGCACTGTGATGTGACGTCGGCTGATAGCTTGCGTGCTGTTGCCGACAAGGCAGCAGACGTATTGGGTGGCCTCGATCTGGTATTCGCTAATGCCGGCATCGGTGCCGGCGAGCAAGGGGCCATGTGGGAGTACTCGGAAAAAGATTGGCAGTGGTGTTTTAACGTGAACATCTGGGGTGTGATCAATTCCATCCGCGTCTTTATGCCGCGGTTGCTAGCGTCGGGAAAAGAAGCGCATTTTGTGGTGACGGGCTCCGGTAACGGTGCTTATTCGATACTGCCAGATGCGCCGATTTATACGACCAGTAAGGCAGCGGTTCACGCGATCACCGAAAACTTGCACTATCAAGTGCAGGCGGGGAACCTGCCTGTCAAGGTGAGTGCGCTCTTCCCTGGTCCCCATGTGGTGGATACCGGTTTATTCAACTCGGGTCGGGTGCGTCCAGAGGCCCTGAAAAAAGAAGGTGTTGAGGGCAATGAGTCCGGTATCAATTCGGTTGACGATATGAAAAGGATGTGTGAGGAGTTCGGCATCGAACTCAAGACTACGCATCCCGACGAGGTCGCGGAGATGGCTTTGAAAGGTTTGGAGAAGGACGCTTTCTGGTTGCTAGAAACCACACCCGAAACTGATGCGAAGATCCGCGCTCGCGCAGACATGATTCTCAAACGGGAGACCCCTGTCCCCGCAATGGTAGGCTAAACTTCACAGACTTTCGCAGTAAACCAGAAAGGATAACGATATGACGAACGAAACAGGCACGCCCCAGGGAAACCCTGGCGATATCATCAATTGGCCCATGCTCAAACTTGTTTACCGGACCGACCCGGATAAGATTGCAGCCTTGCTGCCCCCTGGCATTGAGCCGGGTGCAAACCCCTTTGTGCGTTTGACGATTTATAATTTCCCGGTGCCCGATGAGCCAGAGTACGGCATTGTCACTGCGGTGGATGCGAATTTTAAGGGCACCTCCGGCGAGTTCTCCCTGGGCTATGGTATTGACCAGGAGTCAGCCATTTTTACCAGTCAGGAGACCAATGGCCAGCCGAAGTACCCTTGCACTACCGAGTACTACCGTATGGGCCCTCAGGTGACGGCGCGCTGCACGCACCAGGGTTACACATTCGTCGAGTATAAAGGTGTGTCCACTGGCCCCGTCGATCCCGGCCCCGAGTTTGTGCAGAACGAATGGTGGCTGAAATACTCCCGCGCAGTCAGTGTTGGTGGTCCTGCCACGGGCTTTGATTACCCGCCCCACGTCGTGCATGTCATGAGCAAGTACGGTACAGCGCACCGGGAAAATGTCGATGGCGAGTTGATCCTGCGCGACAGTCCCTGGGATCCGCTGGTCAGTTTGCTTCCAAAGAAAGAGATGGTCGAGTCTTATCTGTGGTGGCCGATCTTTCTGGATCGTCAGATGTCGATCGCCGGTGAGCTGGACGCAAAGAAATTTCTGCCCTTTGCCGACACCATCTCCGGCTCGCGCTGGCCCGGTGAGAACGGTGGACCGCGCAAGGCGGCCAGCGGACCGAGAAAGGCTGCCTGATGCTTTGTATTAACCCGCCGAGGTCTTCATGACCTCGGAGGGTGGGCCCTTCTTTTTCACAAAATACGGGGCGGGTGCTGCCCTGCTACCGAGAGGCACCCTGGTACTACCAGCGCACACAATGAAAACCTAGTCGACTGCGATAGCGGGCATGGTCTGTCTTGCCCTCGGCTCCGGCCTGATCGGTACATACGGCTTTCTTTGTAGAGCCGTTGTCGCTAGAATTTGGCACTAGCGTCGCTCTGCTGAATACTGGACTTGTACTGTTAGTTCTTGTGGCGAGTTTCGTGGCGCCTTTCATTGGTCGGCTTGCGGACCGTGTGCCGATTCGCGGTCTACTGCTACTCGGGTCTACCCTATCAATGCTGTCCTTGTTTGCGGTTGGTATGGCGCCAGCACTGGTACCTATTGCTCTGGGCTTTCTGTGTTTTTCCTTGGGCCTGAACGCGTCGGTAGTGCTGGCGGTGTGCTATCCGCCCCACTTCACCAACATTGGTTACAGTGCTGCGCAGGCGGGCTGGTTCCTGGCGACGGCGGGGATTGCAGGCTTGATGGGTCAGGCGTGCCTTGCGCGGCTGGGTGATGCGGCGCGCAGCTATGCCAAATGAATGGCCCTTTGCGCGCTGCTGTTGAGGTTACCGCGGCAGGGTCCCTGACGCGCTGTTATCTGTTATCCCTCTGATTTGCTAGTATTCGGGCTCGGGCCTGGGGGTCGCACCTTAAAATAAGGATGGAGTGAGGTAATGCCGATGTTTATTCGCAAGCTTCTCCATGGTCTTTACCTGTCGATGATGAAGATCGTGGTCTTTTTTTCGCCGTCGGTGCCGCATCGCGTATTTGCCGGCGGGGGCAGTTCCGCGCAGCTGTGTGACCATATCGCCCGCACGGGCGTTGGCAATGTGCTGGTGGTCACGGATAAGCCACTGCGTGAATTGGGCATCGTTGAGCAGGCATCCGCATCCCTGCAGGCGGCAGGGGTGGATATCGCCTACTACGACGGGGTCTTGCCCGACCCCACCTATGAACAGGTTGCTGAGGGCGCGGCGATCGCCCGCCAGCACGGCAGCGAGGCAGTATTGGCGATCGGCGGTGGTTCCTCCATGGACGCGGCGAAAATTATCGCCGCTGCCGCTAACAGTTCCGCGACACCGGCCGATTGGGTCGGCTTCGGCAAGATCAAACACGATGTTTTACCCATTTATGCCATTCCCACCACGTCCGGTACGGGCTCTGAGGCGACGATTGGCGCGGTGATTAAAGACGTTAATACACATGAAAAGTCCGTTATCAGTGGTGCCTGCTTGTTACCGCTCGGCGCTGCGCTAGACCCTGATCTGCTCCTGGGCCTGCCCCCCCATATCACCGCAGCAACGGGGATGGATGCACTCACCCATGGTATAGAAGCTTACATTGGTGTCTGGGAACGAGGCTCCAGGACGGAGGATGCCCGCATCGCGATCAAATTGATATTCGATAACCTGGCCAATGCCTGTCGCGACGGCAGTAGCCGGGAGGCGCGCAGTGCTATGGCCATGGCAGCCTATTATGCGGGTCTCGCAATCAATCAGGTCAACGTGGGCAACGTGCATGCGATCGCGCATCAGCTGGGTGGCAAGTATGGTATCCCGCATGGGCTGGCTAACGCCCTGGTGTTGCCCCATATATTGGAATTTTGTCGTGAGGAAGCTCGTCCCCGGCTGGCGCAACTGGCGCTGCTGATTGGTGCCGGTACCCTGGAAGACGACGAAAATCTGCTGTCGCAGAAATTTATTCAGGCGGTTCGAGACCTGCGCTCGGCAGTCGGTATTCCTGATCAGATGGATGCGATCAAGCGGGAAGATTTTGACGATATCACGCGCCTTGCCATCGCGGAAGGTGCTCTGTATCCGGTGCCGAGGCTACTGGACCGCGATAGCGTAAACATGATCTTGCAAAAGATAACTCTAGTTACTCCGAAATAGGATGCCGGCAGTTCCTGCGACGTAAAACAACCGGGCCAGTCGCGCGGCCATTAACTGTCCGCCGTGTGGTGAAAAGAGGGATTGGGTCTAAGACGTATCGCGGGTAAGCAGCCGATAAGTGCGGCGCAGTATGAGTAACGGCGTTAGCGACGTCGAACGCACATGGTTCGCTCTCTGATTAAGAGACGTCGCCGCTGCATGCTTTACTCTTGTTCGAAATCTGAGACGGTAGGATGCTGCTGGTACCAATTAACGCCCTCGCTGTCTGTGCTGCGTGAAGCGCTGCGCCGTCCCAGCAAGCAGTTCAGATGGGCGAGTGTTTCGCCTGTTGCCAGGCCCATTGAGCCGCCGTCAATGTGGCGCTTGAACAGGGCCGGATAGCAGTCGACCGCGCGGCGTGGCTGTGACAGAAAATCCCACAAACTGCTCAGGTCGCGTTTATGGCTCTCTATCATCTGGTTGACGCGCACATGCAGCCCGAAAAAGGGCGCCTCGTGTGCGGGGAGCACAAGGAGATCGTCCGGTAGGATCTCGCGCAGCCGATTACACGATTGTAGCCACTCGGTCAGCGGGTCACCTTCAGGCTCGGTGGGAAACACACTGACATTGGGTGTGATTCGTGGCAGAACCTGGTCGCCTGAGACTAATAATTTCAGGGCAGGGCAATAAAGCGAGGCGTGCTCAGGCGAGTGGCCCTCGCCGATAATGACTTGCCAGTAGCGACCACCGATAGTAATCGTCTCGCGATCGATCAGTCGGCGGAAACTCTCTGGCAAGGGATAAATAGCCCGGCCGAAATTGCCGAATTTCTCCTTGTACTTCTCAATTTGCGCCTCGTCGTAGCCTGCCGCCTTGTAAAAGCGCAGCGCCACATCAGGCGCGGGGCGGCCGGTATCCGCCGCCATCGCCCGACACATCAAAAACTCTTCCCGTGACATCCAAAGCCGACAGTCGAATCGCTCCGTCAGCCAGCCCGCAAGCCCGACGTGATCCGGATGCAGGTGGGTACAGATAACGCGCTTGATGGGCTTGCCCTGCATGAAACCACTAAACAGCAGCTCCCAGGTCTTACGTGAGCTCTCGAGGTCAAGGCAGGTGTCTATGACGGTCCAGCCGTCACCGTCTTCTAGAAGCCACAGGTTGATATGGTCCAGCGAGATAGGCATTGAGAAACGCGCCCAGTAAACACCCTCGGCAACTTGCTGTGGTTCCCCCGGCAATGGATCTGCACGTCGTCCCCAGGGGTATTTCAAACCGCGATATGATTCCTGGTTAGCTTCCAGCATAGACCATGCATCCGGTGTTGACTTCGGTGTGATGGGCAGGGTGCGTGCATCGTACTGCACGTTTCAAACAACAGTAGCACATTTGTGCCCTTTACCGCTGTATTGTTGCACATAGGAAGTGACTAGCGGATGGGCTCATACCAGATTGCTGAGGTCACTGCCCGTTCCTGCAGACTGATCGGATCAGGCGGTGGTATGCCCAGTATGAGGGCATCGAATGTTGTCCAGCGCGGGGTCGGGATCTCGATGACACGAGCGTAGTAAAATGCCTCATGGGTCGGGTCGAATGTGGGGTCGGTCCAAACCGCCGACAGTTGCGCCTTTCCAATACTGTTCGTGTAACTCGCGGTGGATGCGTCCACGGTGTTGCCTACCGCGGGCAGTCTGCCGGATGCATCAAGCACTCGCTGCCCCGACCAGGCTATGTTGAATATTTTTTCGTGAGACTTGCCCTTGTTGTCCACCCAGCCCTTGATGATCTGTATTCGGTCGAGGTTACCGCTGCTCGGGTCGCGGATCGCCCAGACCGCGAAGCTGGGTGCGGGCGCATCGCTGGCCGGGAGCACCTGTCCCATGGGGACGCCAGCGTGTTCCGCAAGTGCGATCCAGTTTTCGCGTTGAAGCAGGTCGTCTGGGTAGCGCCAGCCACCGAAGAACCTGACGACGATCCGTGGGCCCGAGGTTGAGTAGGTCTCCTTGCGCCGCATTGCATCAAATAGTGATGCCCGGGTATTTTGTTCCGCCCATACCGCTGCCAATCCTGCTGCGCTCCAGCGCCAGCCACCCGCCATGAAATCGGCAGGGAAAAAATTTGCCTCGCCCATGCGCAGGCCTGCACTGCCGTCGAGTATGGGCAGCTTACCGTGGTAGTTGTATTCCTCGACCGGTGCACTCGCGTTATGGCCATCAGAGCTGCCGATGACGCCAAAACGGTAGGGGTTATATCCCTCCGCATGAGACATTTCTAGCCCGCTACGCAGCGCATCACGAATATAACTGCCCTTGGCTCGAGAAATTTCCTGGGTGCGGGACAGTTGCGTGTCATAGATTTCAAAGCCGGCAAACTCGTCTTCTGGTGAAAGCAGAGGGTAGGTTTCTGAAGAACCCTTGACCTGGAAAATCTCCGATATTGGCTCGAAGTTGTTGCGACGCTTTGCGTAGTCTGCACTCATCGGCTTGCCATCGTACATCACTCTGTCGTACATGAGGCCGTCGCTGACGTTGCCGTTGTGGGGAATCGCAAAGACATCCATACCGTGTTCACGTTGTTTCTGCAGCGCATCCCAAAGGTCACGGGGATCTTCAGAGTCAACGGAGCTGAAGGGCAGTGCAGGCACGTCGGCGCTGCGGTAGATTACGTTACGATGCAGATTGCGTTCACCCGGCATGGAGGTCCATTCGTAGCCGACGAAAGCCGTAAAGCGACCGGGGTCGTTGTGGCGCTCCGCCGTCTCCACGATATTTTGCCAAGCGCTGCGGCTGATTGCTTCCCACCCTGGCGCGATGGCCTGCTCAAGATCGAAATCGATCATGGTTTCGACGAGAAGCCAGGAATTGGATAGGCGGCCATCGTACAATAGTCGTTCCCGCAGGCCGCGTCGCTTGAGAGGCAGGTCGGGATCTGTTGCCTTCAGTACGCCCAGGTATTCGGAGTGGTCGGTGACCGCGGCAAAATCAAGGGGACGCTCGAGGCGGATACCGTAGCCCGCGGCGTGCTCGATCTCGCCGCCCTTGACGAAGGTGTAGGCGTCGTCAGGTGTAGCCTGAACACCGTTGGTGTACGCGTCGGTGGAGTAACTGGTGTGAATATGCAGATCACCCCAGTACAGATTACGGTCCGCATTGTACGGACTGGGCGCAACGGTTGGGGGTGGTGCCGCCGTGGCAGGATCGAATGGTGGAAAAAGGCTTGGGTCCTCAACCGGTGAACAGGCTGTAAACGCCAGCACACACACGGCAAAAATGCCCTTGCCAGATTGGTTAGCCAACACCGCGCTCAGAACCTTGCCAATACTGTGCACGCAGCGCTTTCTTGTCTGGCTTGCCGACGGCGGTCAATGGTATGGCATCGACAAAATCGACAGACTTCGGCGATTGTACAGAACCCTTGGCATCCTTCACCAGGGCCTGCATATCAGCCTGTAACGCACTGGAAGCTTCGACCCCGGGCTTAAGTACCACTACGGCTTTCACCGCCTCACCCCACTGTTCGTCTGGTACACCGATCACTGCGACCTGGCCAACTGCATTATGCGTAGCCATGACATCCTCAACCTCACGCGGGAAGACGTTAAAGCCTCCGGTCACAATCATGTCTTTGGTACGGTCGACAATATAGAGAAACCCTTCGTCATCGAACTTGCCGACGTCTCCGGTATGCAGCCAGCCTCCTGCGAAGGCTTCGGCGGTCTGTTCTGGCATGTCTTTGTAGCCGGCCATAATCAGTGGGCCGCGCACACAGACCTCACCCGGCTCACCTTCCGGCACTGGGTTGTTATTCTCATCGAGCAACGCCACGTGCACCCACGGTGTTGGCCGGCCGCAGGAAGCCAGTCGCTCTGGTTTGGTCAGGTCGTGGTCTTTCTTCTTCATGTTGGCGATCACCATAGGGCACTCGGACTGGCCAAAGAACTGGTAAAATATTTGACCCCACTTTTCTATACCTTCTTGCAAGCGCGTCGGGCTCATCGGCGAGGCGCCATAGAAAATAGTTTCCATACTGTCCATGCTACCGTCTGTGGCGCGAGGGTGATCCAGCAGGAAGTAAAGCATTACCGGGACCAACATGGTGCAGGTGATGCTGTGGTCGCGAACCATATTGAAGAAGTCGTCTAGATCGAACCCCTGCATGACGTAAAATGCGCCGCCTCGTTGCAAGACCGGGATAAAAAATGCCGCTGCCGCATGGGACAGCGGTGTAGCCATAAGCATGCGCACTTCTTCAGGGAATTCCCATTCCGCCATTTGTATTTGTGTCATGTAGGCGCTGACCCGGTTCGGACTCATGACGCCCTTGGGCTTGCCCGTTGTGCCGCCAGTGAAGTTGACTGAGGCGATATCGTTGATGGTGGTGCCTGGCGCTTGCAGAGGTTGGGGCTCGAAGTCGGCCGCCAGGGCCATGTAGTCATCTCCCACGGCGTTGGGACCAAAGCCGAGGAAGTGTTTCACGCTGGGCACGCGCTCTTTTAGCGCGGCAGCCACGTCGGCGAATAGCGCTGCGTCAAAGACCAATGCTTCGATGTCTGCCGCCTCGAGGATGTAGGCGTGGTCGTCCAGCGAACCCAATGGGTGCAGTGGGGTGCCGATGCATCCGGTGAGCTGCATCGCGGCAATGTTAGCCAGTACCTCTGGGCGGTTGGCAGAGATGACGGCAATCCGGCTACCCACCCCAAGGCCCTTGCTCTGCAGCGCCTGCACCATCTGACTGGTGTTGTCGCGCACCTCACGGTAGCTGGCTACTTTATCGCCGAGAAACAGGCAGGGTTCATCGTTGTAGCGATTCAGCCCTTCGATTAGCAGGTGGGCCATCAGAGGTGGTTCGTAGAGTGCTTCGGTGCGCATGGTGTCTCCGGTTTTCATGATTTTCGTGGCCTTTATGGCAAAGTCTAGAGGCTAATCCTCGAGGTGTAGCGCGCGTCTGAGGACAGCAAACATCTCTGCCGATTCACGCTGGCTGATCCGGGCATGCGTGAACAGGGCGGACCCATGAAAAGTGCCCGGAAAACTATGTAACTCAGTAGCCACTCCGGCCTGCATCAGCCTGAGCGCGTACTCTACCCCTTCATCACGTAGCGGGTCGAACGCCATGGTGCTGATGTAAGCTGGCGGCAGGCCAGACAGATCTGCCGCTCGCGCCGGCGCCGCGTAATAGGGGACATCGTCTGCCCCGCGCTGAAACTGGTCGCCGAGGTAGTAATCCCAACTGAGTTCCGCATTAGGCCTATTCCACATCGGCGTGTCAACGAAGGCTCGCATGCTGGGTGTATGCAGTCGGTCGTCCAGCTCCGGGATGCCCAGATATTGAAAGCACAGGGCCGGACCGCTCCGGTCTCTAGCCAACAGGGCGGTCGCTGCAGACAGACCGCCGCCAGCACTCTGGCCGAAGACGGCGATGCGATCGGGGTCAATTGAGAGCTGTTCGCTGTTTTTACTAAGCCAGGTGAGCGCCGCGTAGCAATCCTCCAGCGGGCCAGGGTAGGGTGTTTCTGGGGCGAGCCGGTAATCTACTGATACCACCACCGCACCAAGGCCCCGGCACAGTCCAATGCACGCGCCGAACTCGCTGTCGAGGCTTCCGATCACAAAACCGCCTCCGTGAATGTGTAGAATTGCTGGACTCGTTGTCGCCATTCCCTCAAGCCTGTAAATGCGCACCGGGACGGCCGGTGCGCCAGACGGCCCCGGTATGGTTGTGTTGTCGATAGTGACACCCGTGTCATCCACGTTGGCGTTGACCTGCGCGATTAGATCCAGAAAACCTTTGCGGGCGGTCGCCGGGTCGCGCAGGCCGAGGGCGGTATCCGGCAGAAAGTCCAGTACGGATGCCAATTCTGGATCGTAGTTGTAGTCCATCAGGCTATACTCTCCGCGCGGCTAGTGGGTGGTTTCACGATGACCTGCGATGGCGATAAAGCCCATACAAGTAACAGCGCGGGTCAGTACGAAACGCCGAGACAGCGTATACTGTCTCGTCCAAATGTGTACCGCAAGGGTTTAAGAATCGATACTTCTGGCTACAGTATTCTGGCCCTGTCATTGTTACCGATCTTTTGGTGCACGAAGCTCTATTGCCTGCGGTGAGGTTGCGGACTCTAAGGAGCCTCCTGTCTGCTGATTGCACCGCGAGTGACGCGTTCTGCCGACAGGGCTAAAAAGGTATGTTTAGGAACAGCGAAATCCGCGCTCGCGGCGTCAATTCTGCTTAATTTGAGAACTGCCACACAGTTTGCGTGTGCGAAAATGGCACTAGCTCGCTTAAATAAAAGGCCAAGGGATAATGTACTGGTGGCATTCACAGATGGCTCGCAAGGATAAGAGGACTGGCGAACAGGCCGGTATTCGAACCAACCGCACATTCGTGAGGGAAGGTAGTTGGTTTTTTAAGACCCGCGAAGGTCAATTGGCAGGGCCATTTCAGGACGAGCTTGAAGCATCCGTGCAGCTGGAAGTATACATCCGTATGGTGGGCACAGGCATGCGATCGCAGTCTGAAACTTTGCCATCCTAGTACAACGCGCTTGCACGCCCGAGCGCGCACCGTCTGATCAGGCTACTCCCAGGGGATCAATCGCACCGGATAGCAGTATCCACCAAAGCTTCCGCCATAGCCTCGTTGGCGCGGGCATCGTAGTGGCCGTCGAAGGGTATCAGCGGTGTGTCTTGAATCTCTTCGTATAACGCACGCAGGGATGGCAACAGGTCAATGAGTTCGACATCATCTCGGCCTGCAAAATGTGTGCGCAGTGGAGCTTTATAGTCAGCCGTCACAATGGACTCTCTGAGTTCTGGGCTAGCGGGGATCAGCGCCAAAGTAAAAGGCAGGTTGTTAGCGGCGGCCGTCGCGGCAAATTGCTCCAGGTAGCCGATGGTTTCTGCGATGGCACCGCGGGCCTCATCGCTGAGGTCGCCATAGAGGATTTGTGCTTCCATGGTATCACCACCCTGTAACCCTCTGATGAGATCGTAGGTCCACATGATCAGGGCGCTTTGTCTGAGAATTTGTCTGAAATTCCATTTCCGCATGATAGCGGGCGTCATGGGTTGTCCGATATCGAACATGTACTCGCCGTAGTCTTTGTAGTTTTTGTAACGCCGTTCGATGTTAACGGCCTTAAAGTCGTTAACATAGAAGAACAGGACTATGTGATCGGGTTTTAGCTCTAGCCCTAACGTTTGCAGCAGGGGGAGCTGTTGGTTGGTGCTCCAGGCGCGGGCCGCCATGTTAACCACGGTATACTTACAATCGTCTTGCGTTGAATCCAGTTTGTCTTGCCACACCGTTGTAAGAATCTGCTCATCGGGCAGTGCCTGGCCATAGATGTTCGAGTCGCCAATAGCAAGAATGCGATACTCCCCTGGTTGCTTTTCGGCCACCTCCGGTCCCCTGAAGCCCAGTGCGTTCAACTTGACCGGGATATCGTAAGTAAAGTGTTGATCGTGGGGTTTCATCATCCAGCCAATGTTTGGGTCCGGTATGACCATGACCATGGGTAGTTTTTCGGGTAGCGGGGCGCCCGCCACAAGGCGAATGATTAACTCCGCGAGAATCAGGCTGACGAGTAGGCTGCCCGCGAGGATGGCCGCGTTCTGGATACACTCTTTCTGCAAGGGGCAATCACTGAGAGATGTTTATGGTAGGGAGTATGACAGGTAATCAGGGGAAGCTCTATCAAGGCCCGTCCTGCTTCGTGGAAAAATGAGATAGTGAGCGACCGGGAATGGCGTCCAGCAGTTGCCGGGTATACGGTTGCTGGGGATATGCAAAGAGTGCCTCGGTCGAGGCCTGCTCGACGATTTTACCTCGGTTGAGTACAACGATGCGATCGGCCAGTTGGCGGACGACGGCGAGGTCGTGAGAAATGAAAAGTAGAGTGAGTCCGTATTCTCCGGCCAGTTGCTGCATCAGTGTGAGAATCTGTGCCTGAATGGTGACATCGAGGGCAGACACCGGTTCGTCGGCGACTACGAACTCGGGTCGAGTCGCTAGGGCGCGGCCGATGGCGATCCGCTGACGCTGGCCGCCAGAAAATTCGTGAGGGTACTTGCGCACGAAGGAGCGAGCCAGGCCGACATCATCCATCAATTGCAGGACGCTGGCGGTTACAGACCGACGATGTTCCATGCCGTGCACTAATAAGGGTTCTGCCAGTGTATCGTGGACCGTCATGCGTGGGTTCAGGGAGGCAAACGGATCCTGGAAGATAATTTGCATCCGGCGGCGCAGTCGTTTCAGGTCATTTGCTTCCCGGGAAATGACTTCCTCGCTATCAAATACGACCTGTCCTGCGGCTACCGCCACCAGTCCCAGTATGGAGCGGCCCAATGTGGACTTGCCACTGCCTGATTCGCCGACCAGTCCCATCACTTCGCCGCGCTGGATATCGAAGCTGACATCGTCGATGGCCTTCACTACCTGCTGTCCTTGCTTGAAGTGTGTGCTTAGATTCCGAATGGAAATCAGAGATGGCGTATCGGATCGCCGCGCTTGCTTGCCACCCGTGGGAACCGACTGTAGCAGGTTGCGTGTATAGGTGTGCTGGCTGTGCTTGAAAACAGCGTCATGGTCACCGGCCTCGACCACCACGCCGTCCTTCATAACGACAACCTGATCCGCAATATCCGCGACCACAGCTAGGTCGTGGCTGATAAACAGGATGCCGAGGTGGCGGCGATTTTGTAGATCCGCTAACAGTGTCAGGATCTGTGCCTGAATGGTGACGTCCAATGCAGTTGTGGGTTCATCGGCGATGAGCAGCTTCGGTTCGTTGATCAGCGCCATGGCAATCATGACGCGTTGGCGCATGCCCCCAGACAATTGATGGGGAAAATAATCTATTGTTGTTCTCGGTTCGCGCATGCCGACCTCTTCCAGCAGTCCCAGTGATCTGGTTCGTGCCGCGCGGCGGGACACTTTCTGGTGGTACTGCAAAGGCTCCGATAGTTGCTCGCCCACTCGCAAATAGGGGTTTAGGCAGGTCATTGGGTCCTGGAAGACCATGGCAATATCCCCTCCGCGTATCCTGCGCAGCTCCCGCGGAGATAATTGCAATAGATCATTGCCCATGAACAGGCCCCGTCCGCTATCGATACGCGCCGGCGGTTGGGGAAGCAGACCCAATAGGCTGTAGCAGACGACGGATTTGCCCGCACCGGATTCGCCGATGATTGCGGTAATCTCACCCGGTTCCACTGAGAAGTTGACTTTGTCGACAGCTCTTTGGGTACCCTCCCGGCTGACAAAACTGATACTGAGATCTTCCACGCTGAGCATTGTCTTAGGCCTTAATCTTTTGCACTGCGCACATCGAGTGCATCGCGTAGACCGTCGCCGAGAAAATTTAGGGAAAACAGCGTCATGGCCAGCGCCATGCCTGGGTAAAGGAGTAACCAGGGGTATTCCTCCATGGTTTCAGCGCCGTAGGAGATCAGCAGGCCCCAGGAGGTCTCTGGTGGCTGCACTCCAAGACCGAGAAAACTGAGGAATGCTTCCAAAAGCATGACACTGGGAATAGTCAAAGTAGTGTAGACAAGGATGGGCCCAAGGGCATTGGGTACCAGGTGTCGCCAGATGATCGCTGCGGGCGTCAGGCCGATGGATACCGCTGCCTCGACAAACTCCTGCTGGCGCAGGGTTTGTACCTGCGCGCGCATGATGCGCGCCATGGTCAGCCATTCTACCGCGCCGATGGCCAGAAACAACAAGAGCATGTTGCGACCAAACACCACCATCAGCAACACAATAAAAATCATGAAGGGAAGTGCGTAGAGAATATCGACCACGCGCATCATGACAGCATCGACACGGCCGCCCGTATAGCCTGCGATAGCACCCCAGCTTACACCGATGATCAACGCCATTACCGTCGCGACAAAGCCGACAGCCAGGGAAATTCGACCTCCAAACATGATCTGAGTGAGCAAGTCGCGACCGAAGATATCTGTGCCCAGCCAATGTGCCATCGAAGGGGGAGTGGCGCCAAGCTCCAGATTTTGTTGAGCATGATCGTAGGGTGCGATCCAGGGTGTCAGCAGCGCAATCAGCGTAAAGAGTAGCAGAATGCAGAGGCCGAGTACGGCAAGTCGGTTGCGTCGCAGTCGCACCCAGGCGTCGCGCCACAGGGACGTGCCACGTTCCGCATCGCTGATATCTGTGATTGCCTGGTCAATCATTTAGACGTCCCCGAATTGTCCGCGCAGTCGCGGATTCATCCAGGCGGCTAAGATGTCTGATAGCAGATTGAATACTACGATCAATGTTGAAAGCAAGATGGTGGAGCCGAGGATCATGGTGTAGTCGCGGTTGAAAGCTGCCTGCACGTAAAATCGCCCCAGCCCGGGAATTTGGAAAATCGTCTCGACGACAAAAGATCCTGCCAGCACGCCGGCGAAAGCAGGGCCGAGGAAGGCGATCACGGGAATTGATGCACCTCGTAAGGCGTGTTTTGCCACAATCTGCCATTCCGGTAATCCTTTCGCTCGGGCAGTGCGAATGTAGTCCTGTGACATGACGTCCAACATACCGGACCGGCTCAGGCGCGCCACATAGGCGGCGTATGTGGCGCCCAGAGTAAGCGCGGGCAACAGTTTATCGCCGGGGATATCCCCCCAGCCGGATACCGGTAGCCATTCCAGGTAGATGCCGAACACAAGAATCAATAGGGGGCCGAGCAGAAGCGATGGCATACAAATGCCTATCATTGCCGCGGACATGGAAATGTAGTCTTGCGCAGTATTGGGCTTTAATGACGCGATGATGCCCGCCAGACCGCCAATACAAACCGCGAATATTAGTGCATAGAGACCCAGTTCCGCTGTGATTGGCAGTCCCGCTTTTATCAATTCATTGACGCTTCGCCCTGCGTATTTGAAGGATGGTCCGAGGTTGCCGTGGGCCAAGTCAACTAGATAGGCGAGGTACTGGTCAAATAGAGGCTGATCAAGTCGGTACTGCGCCTCCAAGGCAGCTTTAACCTCGGGAA
>JABSPW010000084.1 GCA_013214285.1 Halioglobus sp.
GCGCGGCTCTGGATCCAGTGTACTGGGTTCCACCAGCGCTTCCAGGCCCTGCTCGGTGGTCGGGTAAACGTAATTGTCGAGACGGTAGATTTTCAGGGCGGTTTCAATCGCCTTAAAATCCGCCTGCGCTTTCTTGATTCGCGCCTCGTCTGCTTGGTTAAGCACAGTCGGTGCCACGACGCTAATCAGCAAACCCATGATGACTAACACCACAAGAATTTCGACCAGAGAGAATCCCGCATTACGTTTATCTTTCATTATTCAGTTCACCATTGTATTGAGATCAAAAATCGGCAACAGGATGGCCAGCACAATGAGCAGCACCAACCCGCCCATCATCACCACCATAAGCGGCTCCAGCAGGGTCATGGCCCGGGTCAAGGTCATCTCCAACTCACGCTCCTGGTTTGTCGCCGAGCGCGCCAACATGGTTTCCAGTTCACCACTGGCCTCGCCACTCGCCACCATGTGCACCATCATGGGCGGGAAGCGACCGCTTGCCTGCATCGCACGGTTCAGGCTACCACCCTCCTGCACCCGCTCCGCCACTTCCATACTGTGCTCGCGCAGCACCAGATTAGTCAGCACCTCGCCGGCGATGCGAAGCGAATCCAGTAACGGCACGCCACTGGCCATAAGAATGCTCAGAGTCGAAGCAAAGCGCGCCGTGTCCAGCGCTGTCAGCAAACGCGATACCCCAGGTATGCGCAGCAGAAGGCGATGCCAGCGCCGCCGTCGCCCCGGATCGCGCAGCAAACGCGAAAACAGAATGCTGGAAACTATCATGCCCACCACTACCCAGACACCGTAACTCTGCACAAATTCACTGCTGGCAATGAGTAACTGTGTCAGCACCGGCAACTCCTGCCGACTGTGGGCGAAAATACCCACCAGCTTCGGCACCACAAAAGCCATCAACAAGGCAATGACGGCCACCGCCACCCCCATCAGTATGAAGGGATAAATCATCGCATTGCTCAACTTCTGATTGGTGTATTGGCGCTGTTCCGTATAATCGGCGAGCTGTTCCAATACCGGGCCCAGGTAGCCCGCGTGTTCACCCGCCTTTACCATGGCACAATACATCTCGTTAAAGACTTGCGGAAATTCTCCCATGGCATAGGCCAAGGTGTGGCCCTCGGCCACTCGCGATCGCACCTGTAGTAACATGCCCTTGATACGGCTACTGCGACTCTGCTGGGCAGTTGCCTGCAGAGCCTCGTCGATTGGCATATTGGATTCCACCAGAGTCGCCAACTGCCGGGTCAACAGGGCGAGGTCACTGGCACTGACTCGCGTAAAGCGTTGTGGGAATTTGAATCCGTCGCGTGATTGCTGCTGTGGCTTGTTCGCCTCCGCTACCTCTACCGGACGCAGCTCCTGGGTGCGCAGAGTAGCCCGCACCTGGCGCTCGGAGTCACCCTCCTGGATACCCTTAACCAGTTTCCCCTGGCTGTTAAGCGCCCGATAGCGATAGGCCGTCATGCTAAGCGCGCTCTATCAGGCGATGGAAGTCACACGCAGGACTTCCTCGATGCTGGTCTCTCCGGCAAGAATACGCCGCCGGCCGTCACTATCGATACCCGGGTAGCGTTGCCGGGCCAGTTGCAACATGTCCTGCTCACTCGCGCCCTCGTGAATCATGACCCGCATGGGGTCATCGATCTCAATCAACTCGTAAATACCGGTGCGTCCGCGGAAACCGGAATAATTGCACGACGCGCAGCCTTTCGCCCGGTATATCTGCACACCCTCCTGCGCGCCCAGACCGAGCATCTCCAGCTCCGCCGCGTCGGGTCTGTGCTCCTCACGACAATCCTGACACAGCAAACGCACCAACCGTTGAGACATCACCGCTAGCAGGCTGGAGGACAGCAGGAAGGGCTCGATACCCATATCCTGCAACCGGGTGACGGCCCCGATAGCCGTGTTCGTATGCAGCGTGGAGAGCACCAGGTGCCCAGTCAACGATGCTTGCACGGCGATTTCCGCCGTCTCCAGATCGCGTATCTCACCGACCATGACCACGTCGGGATCCTGTCGCAAAATAGCGCGCAAACCGCGAGCGAAGGTCATGTCAACCTTGGGGTTCACTTGCGTCTGCCCAATACCCGGCAACATATATTCCACCGGATCTTCGATCGTCAGGATATTACGCGAGCTTTCGTTGATTTCCGCCAGACCCGCATACAGCGTGGTCGTCTTTCCCGAGCCCGTAGGGCCGGTCACCAGGATAATACCGTGGGGCGTGTGCAAGAATTTCTTATAGGCCCCGTGGACCTGTTCGTTCATTTTCAGCTGCGGCAATTGCAACTGGCCCGCCGCCGTATCAAGCAGTCGTAACACCACCCGTTCACCGTGGGCGGAGGGGATGGTGGACATGCGGATATCCACCGCGTGGCCCGCCAGCTTGACAGAAATACGGCCGTCCTGAGGCACGCGTTTTTCCGCGATATCCAGCTTCGCCATCACCTTCAAGCGCGACACCAGCAGGGGTGCCAGCATGCGCTTGGGTGACAATACCTCGGCCAACACACCATCGATGCGATAGCGCACACTGAGCCTGTCTTCAAAAGTTTCGATATGAATATCGGAAGCCTGCTCGCGCACTGCTTGGGACAGAATTGCATTAATCAGGCGAATGATGGGTGCGTCGTCCTCCGTATCCATGAGGTCGCCGGTCTCGGGAATCTCGTCCGCAAGGCGGCTCAGATCGACCTCGGAACCGATGTCCTCAGCCATCTGCACGGCCTCGTTGTCGGTGCGCTGGTAGGCCAGCGTCAGGCGCCGTTTGAACTCTTCCTCGGGCAGCGCTTCCAGCACGAAGGGTACGCCCATGTGACGCCGCAGTTCGGTCAGCACCTGCAAAGACGGAGCGCCTGTGTGCACAATTACTGGCGCGCCACCGTCCGTCTCATCCAACAATACACCGCACTGCTGCGCAAAAGTGAAGGGCAGTCCTGGCCGTGCCGGCGCCTCCTCTACCGGGACATCCACCACCACAGACTCGCTCTCCGCACTCACTGCTTAGCCGCCGGGGGTGAGGGAGCACCGGGCCCATCGACGCGACCATCGGAGGCAGCCTTTATAGCCTGCAGCTCCTGGATATCGCTCTGCCAAGCATCCAGCTGGGGAATAACGTCATCATCCAAGTACAACAGCCCCGCCTCCTTGCGCAGCGCTTGTTGGTCGCGAATGTAGCGGTATTTTTCCGCGGTCGCGCCAGCAAGCTGTTGGTTGTCCCGAACGATGGTGGTGCGCAAGAAAACCATCAAGTTCTGTTTGGTGACCAGCTCCCTGTCCGTCCGAAACAATCTGCCGAGGTAGGGTATATCGCCGAGCAGGGGAACCTTCTGTACAGCATCCTGCACGTCATCCTTGATCAGGCCACCGAGCACAACAATTTCACCGTCCACCGCCAGCACCTTGGTCTGGATCTTGCGTTCGTTAGTAATCAGGTCCGATGCCGCCACTGACAGACCACTCAAGCTCGACACCTCCTGCGTGATATCCAGAACGATAGCGTCACCCTCGTTGATATGCGGCGTCACCGTCAGGGTAATACCGACGGTCTGACGCTCGATGGTCTGGAAGGGATTTTCGGCACTCTCCGCCGTCGAGGTAAACGAGCCCGTCACAAAAGGTACCTGCTGGCCCACCGTGATATAGGCCTCCTGGTTGTCCAGGGTCAAGATACTTGGCGTGGAGAGGATATTTGCGTTGTTGGATTCCTTCAGCGCATTGAGTATCACCACCATGGTCAGGCTGTCGTCAATCTGCCCCCAACCCAGCGACAGGCCAGGCGTGCCAGCCAAGGCACCGGCCACCTGGGCAAGATCAATATCATCGTTGAGGTTCACGTTGTTGTTATTATTGTTGTTGTCCTGGTCGGGGAATATTGCGTTGGCCAGATTCTGCGTGCGCAAATCGCTGGCATTGATGTTACTGCCAAAACCGCCGCTGGAATCAGCGAACAGCCACTGCAGGCCGAGATCCTGTCCGTCGATAATTTCCATCTCGACGATGATCGCTTCCACCAGTACCTGGGCGCGGCGAATATCGAGGCGATGAATGACAGCCTCCAGTGCCGCCATCTCCTCGGCATCGGCGGTAATAATTAACGCGTTGGTTCCCTCATCTGCCTCAATGGTGGCGGAATCTGTCGAGCTCCGGGCCGGCTTGTTGCCCTCTGCCGGATCCAGCTCACTGATATTCTTCATGACACGGGTCAGCACCTCCGCAATCTCGGTCGCCTCGGCATACTCCAGATAGATCACCTTGACGTTGCCGCTTTGCTCCAGGGGCGTATCCAAATGCCTGATCAGTTTTGCCAGTCTGGCGCGCTCGACTTCATCACCGGTCACCAACACACTGTTGGTACGGGTGTCCGCCACCAGTAACACCTGCTCTTCCCCGTTGGCTTTGGCCTTCGATTCCTTCAGCTTGTCCAGCATCTTGACCACATCTTCCGCAACCGCATAACGCAGCTTGATGATATCCGTCTCGTGCACGGCGGATTTGTCCATGCGCTCGATAATGCCCGCGATCTTGTCGATATTGGAAGAGACGTCAGAAATGATAATTGCATTGCTCGGCGCGTAGGCGGCCATATGCGCCTGTTGCGGCACCAGTGGCCTGAGCACTGGAATTAATTTAGCGGCGGAAATATTGTTTAAGCGGATCACCTGGGTGACGTACTCCTCACTGGTCGTGGGGCCCTTCGTATCACGCACGCTCACCGGAGACGAGCGGGCGTCCTTGCTGGGTATGACTCGCACCACACCACCAGAACGCACGGCGGTATAGCCGTGAACTTCCAGAATCGACAAAAACAGCTGGTACAACTCATCGGCCGATACGGGCTTAGTGGACACTACCTTGACTTTACCCTTCACCGCGGGGTCAACGACAATTGTCGTGCCGGTGACCTCGGCGACAAACTTGATCAACTCCTGAATATCAGTGTCTTTCAAATTCACCGTGTAGTCCTGCGCACCAGCAGACACACTGCCCAGGAAGAGGACAAAAAGACATGCCAGAGCGGGGGCGAAACGTCGCTGGATTGCATTGATCACTGCCACCAATTTCCTTTGATGAGCGCTCACTCGACTGCCCCGCTATCCAGGTTGACGCTGAGCGTTAATGCTTGGTCCCCCCGTTGCAACTCGAATACCGCCTCAGTGGCAGAGCGCATGTCAGTGTAAAGCACCATCGTGTTTGCCGGGTTATCGAGACTTATACCATTAACAGCCATCACAAGGTCACCAGACTTGAACCCCAATTGGGTGAATTGCTGCTGATCCTTGCCCGGGCTGACGCGGTACCCGAGCAGGGTGCCACCCTCGCGCACGGCGGTGACATTCACCACATCCGCGAGGGACTGCGGATCACTAAAGAGGCGCTGGCGATAGCTCTTCGCCATGTTAGTTGTCGCCTCATCCGCGCGCCGATCCACCTCTGTGGCAGGCCGGGGCGGGGGCCGCGGAGCGGCACTCGCCTTGCCAAGTTGCGACGCTTCGAAAAGCACCAGCAGTTCATAGGTGCCACCGTTATCGAGGACGACCTGTCGCGGCATGACCTTAGCCAAGGACACGTTACCGGGTACGGGTAGCTTGTCTCCAACCGCATAGACCTGCTGCTTTTTTCTGTTTTCAATGATGGCATGACCAAGGCCATCCTCGGTGGAGGCGACAATACCGCGCAATAACAGATTCAAACGCGTCTCCCGAGCGCCATCCTCAATGCCGTCACGGGGATTCTCCTGCACCTCCACTACCTGCGGCGCATCCGGCACGCTGGCACCGGGCTTGCCAAACAAGTGCCAGGCAAGCATCTGTTCAAGATCGACAGCCTGCATCACGGTCGCCGTTGCGGTGGTGTCAATAGGATTAATCACCGCCTGGACAGCGTCAGGCAATGGCTCGGTGCTAGGCACCAGAGCCCAGATAAAACGACTCAGTGCAACGACCGCCCAGACGAGTAGCAGTACCAGCAATGCGCGACGCAGGCGCAACGCATTGTCAGGTTGCGCCATGGTATGCCAGAAGCCCGCCAAAATTTGCTCGAGACGTCCGGATACCGCACTGGATTTACTTAGCCACTGGGCCGGAACCACGCTTTCTCCCACATCCCCGCCATCCCTGCGGTGCAGACATTTATTAACAACTCTCCCCTACCGTGGAAGTATAAGGTGCGCCGTGCAAAGTTGGAACCATCGCGCGCGCTCAGTAACGCGCGCGACGGCCCGCGTCTGCGTCTATAATCCGGACTCACGACGACCGGCCAGCCCGTGACAAGCTCAGAACAGGCGGAGGCCAGATACTTGGCTCGCGCGCACACCCGCTGTACCTCGGCTTGCGTTGAGACAGCGCGCAGCACCAGCGGTTCCTGGGCCTTAAGACGGCGGAGAGATGTTTCATGATGAATTTTGATATCCCTGATAACCTGATGGAATATCTGCAGGAATTGGACCACTTTATCGAGCAGGAGATCCTGCCGCTACAATGGCAGGACGACAACAACCGCTTTTTCGACCACCGACGCGAGGATGCCCGCACCGACTGGGAGCGCGGCGGACTGCCCAATGAGGACTGGGAGGCGCTGCTGCAAGAGGCCAAGCGCCGAGCGGATGCAGCGGGCCACTTCCGCTTCGCCGCCCCGGCAGAGTACGGTGGCCGCAATGGCAGCAATCTTGAAATGGCCGTTATCCGTGAACACCTGGCTACCCGCGGCCTCGGCTTGCACAACGACCTGCAGAACGAGCACTCCATTGTTGGTAATAACGTCGGCCTGTTGCTCATGATTCACTACGGTACAGCGGCCCAGAAAGCCCAGTGGATCGAGGACCTGAGTGAGAGCCGACGTGGCTTCACGGCAGGCATCACCGAAACCGCCCACGGTTCCGACGCCACCCACATGGAGACCACCGCGGCCCGCGACGGCGATATCTGGACCATCAATGGTGAAAAATCCTGGAACACCGGTATCCACAAGGCGAGCCACATTCTCACCATCGCCCGCACCAGCGGCAGCGCAGGCGACGCGTCGGGACTGACCGCGTTCCTGGTGCCCACCGACAGTCCCGGATTCAAGGTAGAGGAAATGTTGTGGACCTTCAACATGCCCACCGATCACGGCCGCGTATCCTTTACCGACGTGAAAGTCTCCGATAGCTGTGTATTTGGCGGCGAGGGCAACGCGCTGCAAGTCGTCCAACACTTCTTCAACGAGAACCGCATCCGGCAGGCGGCTTCCTCGCTGGGCGCTGCACAGTTTTGCATCAATGAATCCGTCAGCTATGCGCAACAGCGGGCACCCTTTGGCAAACCGCTGTCGCGCAACCAAGGCATCCAGTTCCCTCTGGTGGAATTGCAAACCCAAGCGGAGATGCTGCGCGCGCTGGTACACAAGACCGCCTGGCAAATGGACACCTACGGCGCCTTCAGCGTGTCTGACAAGGTGTCCATGTGCAACCTGGTCGCCAATCGCTTGTGCTGCGACGCCGCAGATCAGGCCATGCAGGTACATGGCGGCCTCGGCTACTCACGGCATACACCCTTCGAACACATTTACCGGCATCACCGCCGCTACCGCATTACCGAGGGCACGGAGGAGATCCAGAAACGGCGGGTGGCAGGCTACCTGTTTGGCTTCATGGATCGCACGGCGCCCAAGGGGGTGAACACGACGGCGTGATGCACACGGGCCCTCTACCGAATCGCCTGCCTATGCAAAAGAGTTCCAACGCTTTAACACCATCTAATGCAGCGGGGACAGCGCTGCAGCGCCAGCAAGCTTCTAAGCCTATAAGGGCATAGTAGACCGTATCACTATGCTACCAAGCCCGACAGAACGCGTCGCCGCGAGCCAGGAAGCTCAGGTCTCTCTGTAGTAAATTACGCCGATACCCTGCCACCAGATAGCAAGCAATGCCAGTTGCTACGCTCCGCTATTAAGCGGCAGAGCGGAGTTCAATAGGATGGATTCTGTTGCGTGCGATTTCTGGAGTATCACGCCAAGTTACTGCTCTTTTTTTGCACGCGCAACGTTATTTTGTTTGCTATCGGCGTCCGATTATGCGGCACGCCGAATTCCTAATTTTTCGGCGTAACATGCCGCCTGTAGAAGAAAAGCGACAATTTATCATCCGCTATAAGGCCGGTCTCCGTCGACGGCTGCTCAAACCTAATGTCATCATGCGGCAGTATTTTTCAATATCTATCAAAACCTGTCTGCGCAATTTGCGAGTAAAGATCTCATCCACACCTGACTCACATCCACACAACTGCGTGCGGGCCATTGCTTTTTCAAATCCGACGTTTCATTTTTATCCTGAGATGCTCGACGCCCACGTGCCCACGATGACAGTGGCACTATTACGAGGAGAACCGCTTAACGTACCCGCTACTGCCCTCAGCAAGATTGTAGGTATCAACTCGGCGACACTAAAGCTCATTCGCAACCAGCAGCTGCGATCGGGAGCGCATTGAATGAGGCATAGCCACATCTTCTTGGTAACCGTCAAATTGCCTGCATTACGACTCCAGATTGCACCTATCAATTCCGCTTCGACGCATTTTTATCTTTGCTCGCCGGCAATAAACTCTTGCGTTAGCAGACAGGTAGTTTCGGCAAGACCATCGACTCAGGCGCAACCGAAGGGGATTGTCCTCTGGCACTAGGCAGAAACTTAGACATGGTCTCGAGCCCCCAGGGTTTCAAATTCCATCCCGCTTTTTCGATTATTCTTGCTCGTGGCTAGCGGCCCCTGCACCCTGAAACTTTTCGATATTGTGGCGGGTGCAAGCGGTCTAGCGGAAGGAAGCTACCGCCAGGCGACCGAGATCGATCGGCAGCTATCCAGCGCGGTAAGCACCTGCTTTTCACAACAGACTTTTGTCACAGCGGCCCAGGTTCGCTATGCTGCGCCGGTGTCCTTCGATTCACGCCGCACTGCATATTTTACCCGAGAGTCCATTGGTCGCTGGTTTGGCCTCGCTATTTTCGCAGGCATGACGCTACGCACCGCCCTGGCCATGCCGTCATTGGACGGGCCGGTCGTCGCCATCCTGCGCTGGGCCCTGCTGACCGTGCTATTCGCCTTGTTTACGGCGGCTTACTTACGCCGCCCTAAGGCCAGCGCCCTGGCCTCGCGACCAGTGGAAGTCCTACTGCCACTGCTAGTGGTAACACTGCCTACGTTCCAAGCCGGCGGCGCTCAAATCGCGCTGCACCTGGCGCAGGACACCCCCGCACTGCGATCGACCATCCGCTATGCCTTGCAACCACTGGGCAGCGGTATCGGCAACATTGCTTCACTCGCGGGCATGGCCATCGGCGAGGCGTTTGCGATCTACTCGATGCTGTACCTTGGGCGTTCCTTCAGTATCTTCGCCGAGGCCCGCCGACTGGTGGCGAGCGGCCCCTACCGCCTCGTGCGCCACCCGCTCTATCTTGGCGAGATGGTGGCCATCTGGAGCTACACCCTGGCCTACCCCTCGCGCTGGAGTCTGAGCGTGATCACCCTGTTCACCGCGCTACAATGCTGGCGCGCCAAGGTGGAGGAACGCAAACTAGCCGACAACTTTGCCGACTACGCAGCCCTTAAAGCACAAACCGGCTTTATGTGGCCCAAGCTCCCGGGGTAGGCAGTTTTGCGGTCAGCCCCAAGCGCTGCGCAAGGCGTCGCTACCACGTATGACAAGCAGCGCCAAGTTCTTGACCCTTTGCGACAGCATTCCTACACTGGGGCGGACCCCTTGCCACAAGGATACAGGGAATGGAAACCAGCATCCTGGCGTCAGCCGGCAGACCGCTGTGGCGCTATCTCGAGGCCCACAACGTAGACGCGGCCGCCCTTTTTCAGGGTGTCGGTCTCGACCCCGAGCTGATCCACGAACCCCGTTCCCGCTACGCCTATGCGCTGCTCTGCAAGGCCTGGGTCGCCGCAGCACAGGTGACCAACAATGATCATGTCGGCCTAGAATCCGTCAAGCACTATACCCCCCTCGACCTGAGCGCACTGGGCATCACCTTCCTGTCCAGCGAAACTCTGATGGAAGCCTTTCAACGGCTGGTGCGGTTCGAGGCGGCAGTCAATTCCGACCTGCGATTTTCGGTGGTTGCGTGCGGCGAACGCGTCGAGCTGGACAGCGAACTGGCGGGTGTTCCCGAAGACGCCGTGCGCATCGTAGAGGACAGCCGGGCGGCGATCCTGCTAAGCCTGTGCCGCCAGGGTTTGGGGGCCACCTTGGACCCACTTGACGTCGGTTTTACCTACCCCGAGCCGGCATCCCTGGGCGATCATTTTGCGCTGTTTCGCTGTCCCGTACTCTTCTCCCAGCCGGTGTCGCGAATGACCTTCAATGCCGCTGACTTGAAACGCCCCTTTACCGCGGCCAATCGAGAGCTTGCTTTGAGTGGCGACAAAATACTGGAAGAAATGATCAGCGAGCTGCAAGAATCGGATATCATCAGCAAAATCAAGCGGGCCATCATTGACGACCTCCCTTCCGGGACCCCGGGCGAGGAGGATATCGCCAGCCGCGTTTTTCTCAGCAGCCGCACCCTGCAACGACGACTGGCGGAAGAAAACACCAGCTTTCGCGCGGTACTGCTGGAGGTGCGGCGAGAACTCGCGCAGAAATACCTCGCGGACAAAGACATACCCCTGGCGGAGATCAGCTATATGCTGGGTTTTTCCGATACCTCGTCATTCTCGCGCGCCTTCAAGAAATGGACTGGCGAGCCACCTGCGGCCTTCCGGTCACATCTCGCGGCCTGACTTACCGCAACCATTGCACTGGCGATTTGGCACATTGTGCCAAATATTTGGCGAACAATGCCAAGCCCACCGGAGCACGGCCAGATACACTGAACCCGTCATCGCGCCGCAATCGCTCTATGGACCATCGGGACAACGAACTGAACAAAGCCTGGGAAGAACTCACTTTCTGGCGGGAATTTGCAGCGTGGCAAAAAGGGGCCACGGGAGCTCTTCAACAACCTCGTGTACATCAGGCACTGGCACTGGCCGAGGCGCGTTACCGTCATGCCAGGCTGCGCCAGGCCGCGGCACCAGTAGTTGAAGAAACATATCGCCAGCACAGTGCGTCTGCCGACTGAGATCGATCTGATGCGCACCTCAGTGCTCAAACAACACCTTGATATCCTTTTCGATTAACATCTCTTTCACCTTGCCCTGCATAAATTTATAGGCGGTCCTGGGGTCTATCTTGGACGGAATAATAAGCTCATTGGGATTGACAAAAACATCAATCAAAACGGGCTTGGGCGTATTCAGAGCATGCGTCAGTGCAGGTAAAAGGGCTTGTGGATCACGGACAGTAATGCCTTCAAAGCCGCAGGCTTCAGCCACTTTGGCAAAGTCCGGATTGACCAGGTCTGTGCCGAATCGAGGCAAGCCGGCAGCTTCCATTTCAAGCTCTACGAAACCAAATTTGGCATTATTGAAAATGATTTGGGTGATAGGCAGAGCATATCGCGCCGCGGTCACCAAATCAGCCATTAACATGCCAAAACCGCCGTCACCGCTCATGGCAATGACTTGGCGCTGCTTATTCAATGCTTGCGCGCCAATCGCGGCAGGTAAGGCCACGCCCAAAGAGCCATGACTGAACGAACTGAGTAAGCGCTGGTCACCATGCATTTTAAGGTAACGGGCTAACCAAACCGTCAGCTCACCGATATCACAACAAAAAACAGCATCAGCGTCTGCCAATTCCGAAACCGCACGGACAACCGATTGAGGGTGGATGACGCCCGTTGTTTCAGAGGTGATGGCATAGGCTCTTGCCACTTTCTCGAGCCAATACTCGCGCTTTTTCTGCAGCATTTTCAGCGCTGCGTTTTTTTTTGGCAGCACCGCTGGCATCAGTGCTGCAAGCACCTCCCGCATATCACCGACCACACCCGCGGCTACCGGCAGTCTTCTCCCAATGTGCTCGGCACAAATATCTACTTGCGCAATCGTGACAGTCCTGGGGAGAAATTCTACGTATGGAAAATCTGTTCCCAACAGCAAAAGCAAGTCACACTCGGACAGAACTTTGAGACCATGCGGCGTACCCACATGGCCGATACCGCCAATCGAGTGCGGGTGATCATACTCAATACACTCCGTACCTTTGATCGAATGCGCGATTGGGGCTTGAAGTTTTTTCGCCAATTCACTGACTTCAGACTTGGCGTCACGACAGCCTCGCCCTATCAAAAAAGAGACCCTCTCGGCTGCATTGATCAATGCAGACAAGGCCTGTATTTGCGCTGCATCGGGCTCCACAGCCGTCTCTCTCTCGACGACAGAGATAGCAGCTTGCGTCGCGATAGTGGCCACAGCGATATCCGTTGGAATAGCAAGATGCGCAACCCCCCGCTGATTGATCGCGGTGCTGATGGCTCGCTGCAGCACGCGTGCTATTTGGTCAGGAGAACGCAAAGTTGTATTGAACACACAGATGTCATCAAACGCCTTGTCAATGTCAACTTCCTGGAAGTAAGGCCCATCGTGATCCGGTCTGGGCACATGCCCCGTGATGACTAAAACGGGGCAGCGATCCCGTTTGGCATTGTACAAACCATTGACCAAATGGAGTGCACCGGGTCCGACAGTACCCGCACACACAGCTAGAGCTTGGGTAAGCTCTGCTTGCGCGGCAGCGGCAAAGGCAGCGGTTTCTTCATGACGAACCGTAAACCATTCAATAGTGTGATGTTTGTGAATGGCATTGGTGAAGGCATTCAGGGCATCTCCTGTGATTCCCAGAATTTGCTTTACACCGAAATGACCAAGCTGGATTACCAGCTCCTCTGCAACGGTATGGTGTGACATACATTCCTCCTGAGAGCCGCGAGAAACAACATCCAGCTAGCACTTTATAGCAAGTTTTTCACCACTTTGAGAACTCGATATCGGCTTCAGAGTGAAGATTCTGCTCCTCGCAACGCGGCTACGCTGGCGCTACGACATGCCCTTGGGTGCTCACGATTACCTGCCGTGAGCATTGGCGATGCATAGGTTCTGCCATCCATAGAGATTGCGCGACACTCCCACTGATACATGGCGTGGCAGCTCGACACGTTGGCCTATCCAGGACTTTATTGCGTCATTATACTGTGCACAGGAAAAATCAGAGCACGCAAAAGAATGAGCCTGATCTCTCTGCTCAAACGAAAAGCCAGCATTGTTGCCAACACGCCTCTGCACCCTCAATGGCTGCATAGACCAAATTCTGACCATTACAAATCACTTATTGCTACGATTGGCGAGGGAAAGTCCGTACTGGATATTGGGTGCTATAACAAATGGGCGAAGCGCTATTTACCAGCGCGTTGTGCATATGTCGGACTGGACTATTATGAAACGGCTACTCAGTGGTACAAGTCGGTACCAGACATCTACGGTGATGCCCTGCAGCTACCGATCGCTCCCGAGTCGTTCGACACCGTCATCATGATTGATGTTTTGGAGCACATAAATGCAACGGGGCCATTACTTGAGCAAATATACCGCGTATTAAAACCAGAAGGCGTCGCAATAATCGCTTTGCCGTTCCTCTATCCAGTTCACGATGCACCCCGAGACTTTGTGCGCTTCACTCACTATGGCATTCAAGATATGGCCAATCGTTGTGGTTTTCATGTGGACCTGTGTGATGCATTAGGCACCCCACTTGTCACCTCGGCATTCTTGACCAATGTCGCCTTGACCAAGACAGCTTTGAACTGGTTCTCAAAAAGAAGCCTTTATTCGGTTATTGCACTTTTGTTTCCTCCGATAATACTTATGAACAACCTCACTGCAAAACTATTGTCACGCATTGAGATCGAGGACAATTTCATGGCCAATAGCTATCAACTGATTATCCGAAAAAAAGCGCGTGATAGTGCGGATCCACAACACCACAACTAAGGACATGGGAATAGCGGACCCAGGTTTACGTATTGCGCTTGTACAGCGTATTACCCATAGCGGAGCCAATGGGAAAGCGCGCCGTCACCCGGCATTAGTGGTGCTAACAACTGTGCTGCGGACAACGACGCAGCGCCACTATTGCAGGGCGCGGCGCATCTGAAGGTACTTGTCACTGTCAAATTGGTGCCGGCACGGTGAATCGAACACCGGACCTACGCATTACGAATGCGTTGCTCTACCAACTGAGCTATGCCGGCCGAACAGTTCGGCCGTAGTGTAGCCTTCGCGGATACGAATACAAGCCCCGTAACGCTGACCTCTTAAGCCTGAACTCTACTGCACTTCCCAGCGCTCCCGCGCCTGCTTAAAACCGGAGTACTTGGGGTTGTCGATACTGATGGCCAGCAAGCTGCGCTGGCGCAGGTAGTGCATCAGGCGCTCGTCCGCCGTCACCGTGCCGTCGCGCAGACCCTGCGCCACGTGCACTGTCACCGGGCTCGCCGCGCTGTCCAAACCCAGCATTTCCGCCATCTGCGCATCTAGCGCCGCCAAGGCCGCACCCTGCTCCAGTTCTCGCTGCACAATCCCGAGAGCATTCGCAGCCACCCGAGTGTGGTACGCCATGAAGCCATCGAGCTCCGGCAGCACGCCCTCGCGCAGGAAGGTCCGCACCGCCGCCAACAGTTCATGCGCAGACGTCCCGCTCATGGCGCCCCTCCATCCAATAACAGCAACAAGTCGATTTCTGCTTCCGAGAGACGGCGCCCTACTGCCGCGCGCTCCAGGCTGGCGTCCTGTCCGCTGCGATACATCGCGAGCATAATAAGACATACCATACCCCAGGACAGTGCGGCGTAGACCTGCCAGTAGAGAACATCGTCCATCTGCGGCCGCTCGCCAACCACCGAGGCATAACCGGACAGCAAATCGTCATACTCCCCAAAACCCCCTACCGGACCGGGTGCGCCAAAACGCCACACATTGGCACTGATATAGCCGAGGTCCTGCACCGGGTCGCCCAGGTGTGCGAGCTCCCAGTCCAAAACCGCTACCAGACCCTGTTCATCCACCAGTATATTGCCGTTGCGGAAGTCACCGTGCACCAGGGTCCGGCGCGGTGCACTTCTCCCCTTGTCGCGCAACCAATTGAGGCCCAGTTGCAATACAGGCGAGACATTGCCGTATTGGTCAAGCACCTGCTGGGCACGCTGAAACAACAGCACACCGCTATGATCCGGCAGCCCAGGTGGCAACAACTGCAGCGGAATACTGTGTATCTGACCCAACGCCACACCGCACTGAAACGCGAGACCGACGCGCG
>JABSPW010000085.1 GCA_013214285.1 Halioglobus sp.
GCATCGGTTCGATCTTGATGACGTCGGCTCCGAGGTCGCCCAACTGCTGGGCGCATAGTGGGCCAGTGATCATCGCCGTGATATCAATAACGCGGATACCTTTCAGTGGGCCATTGGTTGCGTCCGAGAGTTTTACATCCATTGGGTTCACCTGGTTTACCTGGCTTACGGTTCCGGCAATGACAGCGGGCTGGCCCTGCAGTCACTCCGGATGGGACGTAGGGTAACACTGCCCGCAGATTTCGCTACAGTGTTTCGCATTAATCGCGATGCTTGTGATAACCTAACTGACGAGAGCAGTGAGCTGTAAAAGGTGATGCGCTGTACTCTGCAATCGTCACACAGCTGCGGATGTTGAACTTCCTTGTTAAAAGTGTCGCAGGATTTTCTCCGCGTAGCCCTCCATTACTCTCTTTTTTTCATCCAAGGTGGAGCGTTTCTTTCCCAAGAGGTATTGGAAAGGAGGCGCTACAGTGCTCTCGAGGCCATCCTCAGCCAGGCGACGGTATAGGTCGACGCCAGGGAGAGCTGAAATGCCCAGCAATGCTTCAAAGGGCATTTGATGCCGTCCGTACTCTCTTCGTAATGCATGGAGTCGCTGCAGCAGAGGGCCGACCTCCTCGGGTGCCGTGCCTGCGCCGACGTAGCCGTTGCCTACTCGTGCCGCTCGCCGCAGTGCAGCTTGACTGGTGCCGCCGATGTATATCGCGGGTGGTATGGAGGGTACGGGGCTCAGCTGGACCCGCGGAAAATCGAAATAGGTACCGTGATACTCGACCATCCCTCCACCCCACAAGGAGCGCAATACGTCGATCATCTCATCGGTAATTTTTCCCCGCTGGTGAAAATCCACCCCATAAATTTCAAATTCCTCCTGCATCCAGCCGACTCCCGCCCCAAGGATAAAGCGGTTCTCGGTGAGCACGGCGAGGGTCGCACTGGCGCGTGCTACTTCGTGAGGATTGCGCAATGGCAGCACGTATACGCCGCAGATGAAGTGCAGTTTGCGTGTGACGGCTGCCATGGACGCGAATATCGCCGTCTGATCCGGGTACTCGTCGTCGGCTTGCATCGGTGGTAGGCCGCTATCTGAATAGGGGTAGTGGGGGCGTATAGATTCAGGATAGACGGCGTGATCTCCACTCATCAGTCCGTGGAAGCCCAACTCTTCAGCGAAGCGGGCTATATCGAGCAATTGGTCGGTTTCTGCCCAGGTAATGGCTTGCCAGAATTTCATGATCGAATCCAGTGTCTGTGTGCATCGGTCGGTTTTGATCGCGCGAAATGACTGGCAGTGTCAGATCACTCCTTTGCGAGTATGCTGGACCTTTTGGCTCCGGCGCAGCAATAACGTCGCGCAGAGTATACGTCCCGGAGAGATAAGAATGAAACCAGTAGCAAAAGAACAGTGGGCGACGATCGCTCTCATACCCCTGCTGTCGTCTTTGGTCAGTGCGTCCGTTATGCCCGTATACGCACAGAGCAGCACGCTTGAGGAAGTTGTTGTGGTTGCCCGCAAACGTGAGGAGAGCTTGCAAGATACGCCCGTGGCCGTCTCTGCATTCGATACGGTCCAGCTGCGTGAGGCGCAGATTACCAACGTTGCCGACCTGGCGCGAATTGTGCCCGGTCTGTCCAACAAGGACGGTGATCGTGTGTCTGGATTGGCGATTCGCGGTGTCGGTTCACGTGCAGTAGGGTCTGCCACCGACCCCGGTGTAGGCGTTTATGTAGACGGTCTCTTTATGCCCCGTTCTGACACCCAGCTGGTTGATGTAGTAGACATGGCTTCTATTCAAGTGTTGCGCGGGCCGCAAGGTACGCTGTTTGGAAAAAACACGGCCGGCGGGGCATTGTTGCTGGAGACCCGCAAGCCCACGGATGTATTCGAGGCACAGGTTGAAGTAGGCACGGGTAACTATGATCGACAGAACCTTTCTCTTCGCGTCGATGGGCCCTTATTTGAGGATAAGCTGTTTGCGGCGCTAACATATGATCGGCGTAAGGAAGAGGGTTATATGGATGACTATTTCACAGGCAGGGATTATGGTGATACAGATCGCAAGGCTGTAGTCGGCCAGCTTCGCTGGCTTGCCGCGTCCGATTTAACTGTCGACTTGCTCACACTATGGGGTGAGCGTAGGGAACATGCCGCGCCCAACAGCTGCATTAGCCTAAATCCGGATGCGGCGCTACAGATATTTGCGTCCACCACGCCGGGGGTGTTTGGCGACTTTTGTGCGCTCAGTGAAGCACTGATCGACGATGAAAAAGTGATCATGGATCCACGCGGGATGGATTACGATGTTACCAACAACCTCGCAGGGCTGACAGTGCTCTGGGATGTTGGTGATGTGCGAATCAAGAGTGTAACGGGCTACCTCTATCAGGATGATCTGAAGCGTGATCATGATATTGATGCAACATCCTTCTGGTCGTTATCTAACTTTCAGGAGACTGTGCGAAACCTGCGGGGAAGTGGTTTCAATGCGGGCAAAGAAGAACGCACATTTGTCTCACAGGAGTTTAACGTGTTCGGCAGTCTCTTTGATGGTGACATGGACTATACCCTTGGTCTGTATGCTTCAAATGAGGACATCGAGGATCAGGTGGATGGGCAGACTCTGTCGCTCGGTGGTTGGGTAGGTCAGACCATATCAGCAGACGGTGCTGTTCTGTTGTTTAATCCTGCTGCAATCGGTTCTAACAATATACGACTGGTCGACTATACCAGCACCTCAAGTGCTGGGTTTGGCCAGTTCATCTATAATTTTAACGAGATATGGCAATTTACAGTGGGTGGTCGATTGACCTGGGAAGAAAAGAAAATCAACCAGCGCAATTACACCACTAATGCGGTGGCGCCCACAAATCCGGTCTCTCGAGCTGCTATGAATGCCTTGCAAGACTTCCAGCAACCCATGACCCTGCTGTCATCTGCTCCTAGATTCAACGCTGACGATGATTGGGTCGAGTTTACGCCCATGGTAACCGCGACACTATTCGCGCCAGATAGCTGGACTGATGGCTTTCTTGACTCGGGTATGTTTTACCTGAGCTATAGCGAGGGCTTCAAGGCAGGAGGTTTCACCTCATTCGGGCCTGATCAGGCTCTACCCTTTGATCCAGAGACGGTGAAAAGTACTGAGTTTGGTTTCAAGCTTGAGGCATTGAGCCAACGTTTGCGCGTGAATGGCGCTATCTATTTCATGGATTACGAGGATATGCAGTTGGGTGTGACACGGCAGTTCGGTGAACTGCAAACGATCTTCGGAATCACTAATGCCGGAGATGCGGAAGTATATGGGGTAGAATTGGAAGTCGTTGCCATGCCGCTACCTGGTCTTTTGATAAACTTTACGGGCAGTAATCTGCGCGCAGAATACAAGACATTTGTGGACGAGTTTGTCGATAATGAAGGTCTTCTCCAGATCACTGATCGTTCCGAGGAACCTTTCTCTTACATTCCAGACCAGACCTATTCCCTCGCTGTGCAGTACGATTGGCAAGTGGAAGACGTATTGGTGAGACCGCGAGTGAGCGGTTTTTATAAGGATAAGGTGTATACTGGTTTGGATCCGGCAGCATTTCTTTTCGAGGATCAGGCCACCCTGGATGCCTACGCTATCTGGAATGCCCGACTTGCATTTGTTCCCAGTGCTCTGGAAAGCCTAGAGATTGCTATCTTCGCGCAAAACCTCACCGACAAGAAGTACTTCGGTACCGGTACCGTGGAGGCGGCTCGATTGGGAACCACCTCGGTGATCCGAGGCAAGCCACGAAGTTATGGCATTGATGTGTTCTATTACTGGTAGGAAACCCTGTTTGTACTCGTGCTTATTTTGTGCGCAGAGGCTCTCGGGGGACGTCGAAGTAGCTCTCGTACTTTTTGAACCTACCTCGCAGGGTACTCTCGTTCAGTCCGGTATCTTCAAAAGTGTACAGGTGCTTGCCATGCTTGTCTGCCGGATTTTCATCGAGGAAGCGCTGCATAGCTGTAGCAGCTGTATCTGATAGCTCAAAGCCAAAATGATTATAAGCGCGGCGCACGGTTCCCACTTGATCCAGAATGAAATCTCGAAAGTACAGGTCTACTACCTGGTGGTCGGGAAGAGCACCCGTCTTGCGGTAGTCGACGGTCGCATCGTAACCCTTCGCGAGGCCCTCTGCATAGTAGTTAGCTATTCGGTATTGGTCTGTGTGGTCACTGGCCAGCCGTTGCAACGCCGTTGCCAGGTTACTCATAGAAATCACCGTATTCACCGGGTCTCGGTGTGTTTGAACGAATAGCGCATCTGGATACTCTCTGTGTATGTGTGCCAGGTGCCACATGTGCTGCGGTGACTTCAGAGCCCAACGTTTACCGGGATGCTTCCATTGCAAAACCTGCAGGAAGCGTCGGTGCCATTTCAACGCCGAGCGCATATCACAATCCATTACCCAGCGGTCGTATGTCGGCACCTCGAATTGCACGTAGTAAATCATTGAGCTGAAATCGTGAGAGGTAAGTGACACGCATTCCTGTGCGCGCTCGGCACCCATTGGATGCATGGACTTGAATTGCGGTAGCAGCCGGTCCACGTTATCTAGCTCAGACTGCACTCTGGCGATGCGTGGGTCGCTGCGATAGGTGCTGGTCTCCGGTGGTGGCAGAGGATAGGCCGCTTCCCAGGACAGGGGCACGCGATTGTCGGTGTCCATGGCGAGCAGGTCGTGGAAGATAGTGGTACCCGACCGTGGCGGGCCGACCACGAACAAGGGTTTTTCAATGTCCTGGGCTTCAATGTCTGGATATTTTTTAAGTAAATCGACCAACCCCAGTCGGTTTTCCAGCGTGCGCAGGAGGTCTCTTTTGGCGATTATGCGCCCGAGCGTACTCAGTCGTGCCTCATGCTCCAGGCTCTCGAGTAACCTGGCCAGGGGGTCGCGGAAATCATCCTCACCGAAATCCGATAAGTCCGTTTCGCCCCGGGCCTGGCGCAGCAGACTGTCGACGCTGAGGTCGACTGGTTGCCAGCCGATGGCAGTTGCTGTGCTGCCAGCGAGGTTAAGAAGACGCAGCGGTAGGGGCAGTCGATGCATCTCAGGCAGTCAATTCAGCCAGTTTGAATACTTCAGCCTGCGGGGTTTCGACCTCGCCCTGTGCCAGGAATAGTCGCCAGAACACGAGACCGAAGGGGTTGCCTTCGGTGTCCAACCAGTTAGGCAGGCCGGGGTCTTCATGAGCGATGATGATGCGGAAGCTGCCGTCTTCTTGCAATACTGTCTGAGCGCGGTTCAGCGAGGCGTTGCGCCAGCGGTAATCGAAGGTTTGCTGGAACCGGTTCCATAAACATACATTGGCGAAGCGACAATCGGGCCACCGGCCGATAATGACCAAGGCCTCGTCTTGGTCGAGGAAAAAAGGTGCCATGGAATAGTGTGCATCCATTGCAGCAAATCCAAAACTGCCGGGCTTTACCGGTGGTGGAAATGTATTCGGGATCAGCGATACGAAGGGCGGCGGCTCACTGTTTGCCAGCGGCGGCATTGCTAGTGTGCGGCTGCGTATTACATTGCAGACACGGCGAATACCAGCGGCCACCGTCGTATCAGTCGGTGGTGGAGGGGCTCCTACCGAGGTCAGGCATTCTATTGCAAGGCGTGGTTCACGTTGTGGGTCACAGGCTGCATGATCTGTCTGTTCGAAGTAGTGTCGGGTAGTGAGACGCGAGGCGTCTGCTGTCAGAGGCAGCCAGTTATGATCACGGGTCTCGCCACCAAGGTATAAGGTGAAATTGCCATTGCTATCAACTTCCAGCTCTTCATCATTAATTATACCCGCCGTGCCTGAAGCCATGTGCCCATCTGCGGTACCTTCTTCGACCGTGAGCGAGAAATAAGCAGCGCCATGCAGGTTACCGTAGACGATGTAGGCGTGCTCTGCGCTGATTGCTGCGTCGAAGTAGATGGCATCCCCGTTGTCGCCAGTAAGTTTGCGACTGGGGGTTGTGATGCGCCGGAATTCGGGGTGGGCAGGATCTTGCTCGAAAAACCCGACCAGGCTGGCTTCCAGAATATGCATCAAGGCGCGATGAGCTCCCACCACGTCTTCCTGTGAATGCAGGTTCCACTCCGGGCCGCACCAGCGAGAGTCGATCTCTTGCAGAGTGGCGATCAATTCACCCAGTGCGGTACGGCTATCGGTTTCAATACTCATGCTGACTCCGTGTTGTGCTTGTGCGTGGCGATGAGATGTGGGTTAGTGCGTTCGTAGGGAATATTGAAACGCTCGCGGTAAAACATCAGGCGGGCATCGACTTCGCTCGCCTCGAGACCGAATTGCGCAAGACTGTATTTGTGTGCACCGTGCTTGTGCTGTCGGTTGATTTCGAGCCAGTCTGTCATGCCGCTTTTCGCCTGACGGGTAAACGGCATGTCGAGAAATTTGTACACGCCCTGCATCGCCCGCTCCCAGTCGGCGGTGATATCTGCATAGAGGATATCGAACTGGTTCTCAGACGGGCACAGGCGTTCCCTATCGTCCAGATATTTATGTAGCATGCGATCGATCTTATCCAGCCAGTTGCGGCCGACACGGTGGGGATTCACCAGATCGTTGTCACGTACCAGTGAATGCCAGGCGGTAGAGCACATTGACCCGACCGCCTTGATTGGGTCCCGGTGCGGACAGATCAGACGAGCACCAGGAAACACGTGCAGCAACGCGTCAAGGTCCTGCATATGTTGGGGAGATTTCAACACCCAGGGTTTACTTGGAGGATCACCGCGGAACCATGAAATCAGCTGTAACAGCTTCACCATATACTCATAAGTATGGCGTTGATCATGTTGCATCAGATATTCGGCGAAGCTTGGTATTTCATTGACCACTTCGAATATCTGACTACCAAAGGCGTGTTGCAGTAAGCCGATCTCTTCTTCCACCTCCAGCGTGCCCAGTGGGTGAACGGCAGCAATTTGTGGACTCGCGTAGAGCACTGCACCAAGCGCTTGGTCCAGCGTATTGATACGAGGGTCAGGCTTGCCCGCCTGCCGCGCCGCAAAGCTTGCCTCGTCCGGAACCGGGTAGACAGTTTCCCAGGACTTCAAGTGCAGAAACCGATCATCGGCGGCTAACAGGCGGTGCAGGCGTGTGGTGCCCGATCGTGCCAGACCGACAACCACAATGGGATCCGGGAGCTCCTGTTCGAGGATTTCCGGATACCGTTTAAATAAATCTTCTGCCCTCAGGCGAGCCTCCAACAAGCGCAAGATGTTACTTCTGGCCAGGAAGCGTCCAATGGGATTGAGGTCTGCTTCGTCGTTGGTAGAGCTAACCAACACGCGCAGCGGTTCGATAAACCGCTGATCGCCGAAATCTGCAAGCCCGGTCGCTCTGCATGCGCGGGCCATTAATTTGTCCACATCCAGATGCATGCGTGCCATGCCCATAGCGTTAGCGCAGTGCAGCAATGTATTCAGCATGCGCAGGGGCATTCGCTGGTAGGTGGCCGCTGTCAACTGCGCCGCGTCAGGGTTTGTGGGGCAGTCCTTTACGCTATCAGTCATTTGGCTGAAAATGTTCTACTGTTATGTTTCATTGACAAGGGTTTATTCCGGCCATGACCCAGCCTCCCATTGATACGATTCTCAACGCCGCCCGCAGATGCTATCTCGCGCGTGGAATCGCGGCGACCGGTATGCGGGAGGTTGCGGACAGTGCAGGTATGGCCCGCTCGACGCTTTACCGGTATTTTCTCAACCGGGACGACCTCCTGATCGCCACCATCAAGGTGGAAATGGAGGCTTTGAATGGTTTCATTCGTAGCAAGCTGGCCCGCTACCCGGACCCTGCCGACCAGCTGGTCGAGGGGTTGATTATCGCGGTTAGCGAGATACCGCGTCGTCCGTTGTTGCAAGCTGTGTTTGCCTCTGCGGAGCAAAGCCGGGCAAGACAGGTGGTCTGGCGCTCGGATGTCATTGTGCAGTTTGGTGAGGAACTGATGGATCACGTTATATCTCCCGCCCGTGAGGCGGGCCTGTTACAGGATGCGGTAGAGGCGGAGATACTAGTGGAGTGGGTATATCGCGTCCTGTTATCATTTCTTACCTTGCCTAGTAATTGGATCAGAACGGAGGCTCAGTTACGTACTACGCTGCACGCGTTGCTGGTGCCTGTGCTGTTGCGTTAGACGCTCTCGACACCTTCACGGTGGCCAGCACTTCGTGAGCGCAGTTATAACCCGGCAGAAAGGTGATACCGGGGCCAGGATGGCAGGAGGCACCGCACAGGAATAAATTGTGCACGGGCGTGGTATGTCCGGTGCCGTGTACCAAGCAACGTTCGCCGATCATCTGGTCCGGGTGAAGCAGGCCGTGGGTCCAGTCGCCGTTAGTTACGCCCTGCATGCTGGCGAAGTGATCTGCTGAGAAGATCGCCTGCGCAACAATTAAGGTTCGAAAGTTAGGCATATGGATACAGATGTGGTCGATTATCTTCTCCGCCATCTGGTTGCGTAATTTGCCGCGCTCGCTCTTACTCGCCTCGCAGGGGAAGTAGAAGCCGTAGGCACTGGCGATATGGTAGCCGGTCGGCGCCAGGGTCGGGTCCGCGACCGTGGGGATCTGGAAGGCCAGCGGTGGCATCTGTGCCGGCATCTCACCGCGTAAACAGCTCTCGTAACTGCGTTGCATATCTTGCGGATCAATAACCATGGCACCGCCGAACTTGGCACCGTCAATGCGATTGAGCGCCGCCAGGTGAGGTGAGTATTCCGGTAGCCCCTTGAGCTTGAACAGCATGTGTACAAAGGCGCCTTGATGAGTAAACGCGTCGACCTTGCGCTGGTCAGCTGGCGGTAGTTGGTGATTTGCCAGCAGCCGATTGAAAGTTGCCTGTTTGTCGAGGTTGGAGATCACGGTGTCGGCGTATAGCCGGTCGCCATTTTTGAGTGTCACCCCGATAGCGTAGCCGTCCTGCACCAGAATGCGCTCAACCTGCTGTTTCAAGCGCACTTCACCGCCGAGGGACTCAATTTGCCGGGCAAGGGATTCGGAAAGTGCGCCCATCCCACCTTTCACGCGCTGCATCAGTCCCTCAGCGCCTTCTTGCGCCATGGTGTAAATGAGACACAGGCCAGAGCCAGGGGTGTAGGGGCCTTTATAGGTAGCCTGTACAGCAGCAAATGCCATGCTGGCGCGCAGCTCCCTGTGTTTTACAGGGTCTGGGAAAAATTTATCGATGATATCCATGGCTGAACCGTTGAATGCCAGCTCTAGATGCGCCCGTTGTTTCGCAGTTCGCGCCTCGGCAATCAGGTCCTCCAGTTTGCGTGGTGCCTTACGCGCGGTAAAGCGGTCCAACACGCGTGCTGGGTACTGGCAAAATGTCAAGAAGCGAACGAAGCCCAGCATGGCGCCGGGGCCAAAACGGCGTAGGAGATTGAAAGACAGTCGCAGCGGGTTCTTATAGAAGATCAGCGGTCGACCGCTGGAACCAAGCAGATTCACGGCCATGACCGGTAGCGGGATCAATTCTACTCCATGGCTCTCGAAATCGAAGTAGCGCTTGATTTCTGCAGACAGAGGGAACAAACAGCTTGCGCCCACCTCATTGCGGCAGCCCTTGAGAATTTCCCGTGTTGCGCCCATGCCGCCGACATATTGGTTTTTTTCCAGCAATAGCACCCTACGGCCATTGCGTGCCAGCACCAGGCCGGTGGCCAGGCCGTTGTGCCCTGCGCCGACGATAATACAATCGTATGTGGCCGGTGGATTGTCGTCAGTCTGCTGGTCCATACCCCTACCTGCGCGTTAAACTTGTGACCGCCGTGTATCGGACATATTATTTAAAATGTCCGATAGCGGCAAGTCTGTGACAGGTAGTCAATGAGTCAATGGGAAACCCTGAAGCTGGGCCGGGTGGCCGCGGGTGTAGGCGTCAGTCTGTTGGTGGATGCTCTGGGAGATCTGAGCGGTCGCAGTCTGCCTTTCAGAGCCGCGGACGTCGCGCAACCCGAGATTCTGGCGGGCTTGATTAGTCGGGGCGCCCTGACGCAGGTGACGCCGACCGTATCGATCAAAGAGGTCAAACGTCAGGAGATACCGTCGGTCAGCAGTAACTGTCACAACCTGGTGCTAACCATTGAACAGCAGGGGGAGTCCGCACTGCCCGACAGCCTGTTTGTCAAACTTCCTATGGAATCATTAGCCACCCGAGTGTTCATGAATGTCATCCGTTCCTGGCGCTTAGAATCCCACTTTTTTCGTCATGTAGCATCCGGCTTGCCATTGCGCACGCCAATTACTTATGCGACCGCGTGGCAGGGCTCAAGGTTCTTTTTAGTGCAGGAAAACTTGCACGAGGATCCGGGTGTCCACTTATTTACCAATCCGGACATGATGGCCGGACCTTCGGAGCAACAGGTGCTCGCCTGTCTAGATACGTTTGCACGTTTGCACGCCTGCCACTGCGGCATGGAGCGCAGTGACCAGGAGCAGATTCTACCGCTGGATTACCATCCCTTTCTGTCACCGGTTCTGGGTGCGGTCTCGCGTAACCTAAACCGTTTGGCTCTGAGGCCCTGCATGATAAAACGGCCAGGGTACATACCCGAGGACATTGCTCGTTCCTACCGGCGTACTTTGAGGCATTGGGATGCATTGTTGCAGCATTGGTTTTCCGGTCCTCTATCCCTGCTGCACGGGGACAGTCATCTGGGTAATTTTTTTGTAACCGGTGAAGAGATGGGCATGCTGGATTGGCAGGCAGCTCATTGGGGCAAAGGTGTTCGTGATGTGCAGTACTTTTTGATCGACTCCGTGCCGGCACAAATACTCGCGGTGCAGGAGCGGCAGTGGGTTGACTATTATATAGAGCGTCGTGCGCACTACGGCGCTGCTGTCGATACGGAGCAGACTTGGCAAGATTATCGCAGTTTCACCTTTCATACCCTGATGACTATCGTTGTTTCTATTGGGTTCGGTGCGCTCAGTAGAGAGCAAGATACGCTTATGGCTGAGATTCTGAGCCGTGCCGTAGCGGCGGTGCAGCGGGTCGATTACCCTGGCTGGTTAGATGAGTTTCTGTCGTGAGTAGATAATGGTAGTGTATTGGCGCCGTCCGTAGAGAAGTGAAGTCGATGAGAGCCGTTCGTTGTTGTGGCAAAGAAATACATGTAGCGGACGTGCCTACGCCGGACGGTGAGGGCGTGCTGGTAAACGTGCACTCGGCCGGCATTTGCAGCTCTGACTTGCACATGATTGAAGCGGGTTTTCAATTGACATTCACATTGGGTCATGAGATTGCCGGCACGTTGTCTGATGGACGTGCGGTAGCGCTGGAACCTATAGCTCCCTGCGGACACTGCGACTTGTGTATCGAGGGGCGCTACAGCTTGTGTCGACTCGGTGCAGGGATGGTTCATGGTGTGGGCCGTGATGGCGGGATGGCAGAGAAGATCCTGGTGCCCGAGCGCTGTATAGTGCCGTTGCCCGCCAACGTCAGTGCGTCGGACGCTTGCCTGGTCGAACCGCTAGCGGTTGCAGCTCACGGTATTAGCATGTTGCCATTGTCACCTGCCAGTCGGGTTGCCGTTGTTGGCGCGGGTCCTGTTGGATTGGCCGCGGTCGCAATGTTGGCTGGTTCTGTCGCTGCTGTGACGGTCGCGGCGCGACACGATGGGCAAAAGGAGGCCGCTCAGCGTCTGGGAGCAGAACTGGACCCGCAAGGTGAATATGACGTAGTGGTGGAGTGTGCGGGCAATTCTGCAGCATTGGCGCAGGCAGCGCGCTTGTGCAAACCTGGAGCGACTATTTTATTGCTGGCCACCTACTGGGGTGGGGTCGAGCTCCCTGGCTTTGATGTTTCGTTAAAGGCGCTCAAAATTTTCGCGTCATCCATGTACGATCGGCAGGGACTAGTGCGCGACGTGGAGGTCGCTGCGCAGTTAATGGCTCGGCGGCCAGAGCTGGCGGATGTATTCATTACCCATCGGTTGCCGCTGGAAGCCGCGGCAGAGGCTTTTGATATTGCTGCCGATCGCGCGGCGGGTGCTATCAAAGTGGTACTGGAACCTTGATTGCGTCCTTTGCGTTACGCGAGTTTAACAAAAATTAACCAAAATCGGCCTCACCTGTACATCGCTTTCTGGTTGAATGGAGACGTATCTATTCACCGGAGAGCGCACATGAAAAAGCGTATTTTCGCCCTCAGCATTGCATTGGCAGCCGGTATCGCGACTGCGCAACCAGCATCTACCGTGAAGCCCGCCGCTGGTGCACCAACGAGTGGTACCGCGGCCGCATCCGACACCCTTGGCGTGACGGATGAGCAAAAGGTGCAGATGCGCAAAATTCGGCGAGAAGGCGGCAGTCGGCAGGACGTGCTGTCTGTACTGACGCCGGAACAACGTGCTAAAAGGGCGAAGCTCCAGCCTTATCGCAAGGGCAGTGCAGAGGATAAGTTCGTTCGTTTAAAGCGTCACCTGGATCTCAGCGACGAGCAGCATGTTGCAATCCAACAGATTCATGAAGCGGGTGGCTCGCGTCACGATGTGCGGGGGGTACTGACCCCTGAGCAACAGCACAAGATTCGGAAATTGCGCAAGGACGGAAAAGCGGCGCAGCGATCTTCGGACGCCGTGGCGCTGCCGTTGGCGACCACCGAAGCTGACTAGAGTAGGGCGTTGATGTGCTCCGCGAGCTGGAAATCACGATCAGTCAGGCCGCCTGCGTCGTGAGTGGTCAAAAAGATCTCCACACGGTTGTAGACGTTTGACCACTCGGGGTGATGATTCGAGGCTTCAGCAAGCAGTGCCACCCGGCTCATAAAGCCAAAAGCGTCGATGAAATCATCAAACGTGATCTCGCAGTGCAGTTTACCGTCTTTCAGTGTCCAGTTCGCTAGTTCAACGAGTCGATGCTGGATGCTGTCTGGTGCGAGTTTGCTGATAGAAGTCATTGTCGAGCTCGTGTCTGAGGAAGGGTAGATTACTTATCATAGCGCTAATGCGCCTTTAGGGGTAATGGAGCAGGACTGTGCTAGGATGCATTCGAATGTCGTCATGCGCGTGGCAGTTATGCAGACCCTGAGTAAACTCAGTCGATCGATTGCAGGCAGTGTGGCCATCGTTACCGGTGCTGCCAGCGGTATGGGTCGGGCGACGGCCCACCTGTTTGCCGATGAAGGAGTGCGGCTCGCGATTCTCGATGTGAACGCGGATGGGCTGGCCGCAGTCGCGGATGAGTGTCGCTCCGCAGGGGCAGAGGTGCTTGCATTGACGGTTGACCTATCGGGGCGTCAGGCCGTTGAAAAGGCTGTCATGGACGTTGCGAGCCATTGTGGCGGCATCGATATTCTGGTCAACAACGCAGGATTGGTGATCCCCACCACGGTTGATGCGGAAAATTTCTCTGCGGCCTGGGATACCTCTCTTGCGGTAATGACGGCGGCGCAGGCCTGGGCCATCCGTGCCGCGCTGCCAAGCCTGAGGCAGTCGGTCCATCCACGCATTGTTAATATTGCTTCTACCGAGGCCCACGGCGCTACCCGATATAACAGTGCGTACAGTGTCGCTAAGCACGCCAGTGTGGGATTGACCCGCGCTATGGCTGTCGACCTGGGTAAGGACGGTATCACCGTAAATTGTATCTGCCCCGGACCCATCCGAACCGCGATAACCGAGGGGATTTCAGAGGAAGATAAGACTACCTTCGCAAACCGCCGCACGGTGCTGCGTCGCTACGGTGAGCCCGAGGAAGTCGCACACGCGATCCTGAGTCTGGTGCTGCCAGCGGCAGGCTTTATCACAGGAGCAACATTGCTTGTGGATGGCGGCGTGACAATACGCAATGCCTAGACGATCCTAGTCTTCGTGAAGCAGCGTCCTTGTAGATGGGTGGTCGAGTAATTCCTGGTAGTTGCTTACCGACTCTTTAAGGTCAGCAGCGCCCACCTTGCTGAGGGCGGGTACGATCTTATCGGGAAAATTGTCCACGTCCAGAAAACGGCAGACGGAGCTTACGGTAGCGCTGGTATCTTCTGCCAGCTGTTCGTAGGTGACTGCTAGCAGCGGGTGGTTGCGAAATAAGTTGAGCAATTGATCACCCTGCGCCTGCAGTGCGCTGGTGGCCTGCTGATAGGCTGCTATATCAATAGTCACCTTAATGTTGATGTCGCTCTTGCCACCGGCAGCCGAATGATTGGCGCCCCCCGACTGCATAATCTGTTCCGACACATATCGACGAAGACTATTGCGGCGTGTCAGGTGAATGATCTTCAGGGTTTTTTGTGTTTTTAGTGCGTCTTGCACGGTGTGCCAGCGGACATCAAGTAATGCGCTGTAAAGGGCCTTAAAACCGGTGGTGACTTTGTCGCGGTCGAGGGCGCTGAGGATAAAGTGCGCCGGATCTAGATCGCGTGCCTCGCGCAGTCTTCGTAGACGCCAGTCGCGCTCATCTTTGCTCGCCTGTGCAGGATCGAAACCATCTTGGTAGCCGCGTACTTGCGTTGCCAGCAGTTCCCCATGGCAGCACAGCCCCGCGATGCTGTTGAGAGTCCTGACCAGCAGTGTGCTACCCGTACGAGGAGCGCCGATGATGATAAACTGGGTATTCATAAGTATAGCCGCTTGGACTAATTCGCGTCTTGACCTATGTTACTTATAGAGCACCTCACCTGGCTCCTGACGATCCCAGGGTGCCCTGTTCAAATCAGCAAGGAAGATAGCATGAACGCAGAGAAGATTGCCCGCTATTTTGATCTGACCAACAAGGTAGTACTGGTGACAGGTGGCAGTCGCGGCCTGGGTCTGGCGATGTGTAGGGCTTTTGCCGAGGCAGGAGCACAACTGGTTATTAGTTCACGTAAGGCCGAGGCCTGCGAACAGGCGGCTCAATCGATTACACATGAAACGGGAGCGCCCTGTGTGGCCGTGCCTTGCCATGTTGGACACTGGGAACAGTGTGACGCGCTGGTAGACGCTGTTCATGCGACATTTGATCGTATAGATGTGCTTGTCAATAACGCGGGAATGTCGCCTGTATACGAATCACCGGCGAGCGTGACGCGTGAACTTTTTGACAAGGTGATTGGTGTCAATCTGGCCGGGCCCTATCGTTTGTCTGCCGTCGTGGGCGAGCACATGGCGCGTGGCGAGGGCGGTTCGATCATCAATGTCAGTAGCATAGCCGCCCTATCGCCAAGTGCATCGGAATTACCGTACGCTGCGGCCAAGGCGGGATTGAATAA
>JABSPW010000086.1 GCA_013214285.1 Halioglobus sp.
CCCAGAGTTCGTTGCGCGACTCGGCGATCTGCTCATGCAAGAGCAGCCAGCCCAATTCCCAGCTCAGATGGGTGAGGTAGGAGACAAACATGAACGTTAGCGCAACCGTGTGTATTCGGCGCAGCGTCGACCAGTTCTTCAAGCTGGGCAGTGGCAGGAACGCTGCGCCCATGCCTAGCCAGTAGCAGATAGAGACCTGCGTGGCGAGGGCGTTAGCAATGAGCGCTCTGTCCATACCCTCGCTGAATACGAGATAGCTGTAGATCGGGAAGGCCAATACGAGGGCGCCAAAGCAGACGACCCATGTTGTGATCAGGTCTCGGTGGCGCGGTTCGGGAGTCCCTAGGCCCAAAGCGTGCTGGACGGATGGCTGTTGCATGGCTTACGCAGGTCGTTGTTAGTGACAGACCACTATAGCAGGCGACGGACAGCGCGCTTCAATAGCGGTTATTGACGGGTGCCAACGCCTCCAGCACGTTGATATCCGGGCCTCGCTGGACCGCATCTTGCAGCGCCTGAATGCACACATGGTCGGCGCCGGCATTCCAATGTGCTTGGATGCGCTCAATGTGAGCATCTTTATCTCCCCAGGCGACAATGGCATCTACCAGCTTGTCGCTGCCGCCATTTTCGAAATCACTATCTTCGAAACCAAACTGCTTCAAGTTATTACGGTAATTTGGCAAGCCGGTATACGTGCTCATATGCGCACGAGCGATTTCTCTTGCCCGATCCGCGTCGGTTTCTTGAATCAGCATCTGCTCCGGACACAGCCAGGGTTCAGGCCCAAGTATTCCCCGCGCCCAGGCTGTGTGCTCGGGTGGCACGAAGTAGGGGTGTGCGCCGTGGCCCATGTCGGCGCTCAATTTCAACATATTTTGCCGCAGGGCTCCGAGTAGGATAGGTGCGGGTTCGGGTGCTTCAGGTGCAAGATAGAGTGCGTCTTGTTTGGCATTGAGGAAGTTCCTCATGGTCGATACCGGTTTCTGGTAGTCGTGCCCACGGATGTCTTCTACGAGCGGCGCGTGGGATACGCCCAGCCCAAGGACGAAGCGATTAGGTGCAAGTTCGGATACGGTTTTGTGCAGGGCATGCATTGCCATCGGGTCCCGCGCGTAGATATTGGCAATACCGGTGGCAAATACCAAAGTCTCCGTGTTGGCCGCGAGGTAGCTGATGATCGCGAAAGGGTCTCTGCCCACGGCTTCTGGCAGCCACAAGGTCCCGTAGCCCCATTGTTCGAGTTGCCGCGCGAACTCTGCCGCTTCCGTTGCGGTCATTTCGTCTATGAAGGCCCAGACACCCAGCTTGCCCAATACGGTGGCCATGACAGCGGTCTCCTCCAGAAGAAAATCGGGGATCACAGTAGCAGATCAGTGCTGAGACTGCAGCTGTGATCGAAGTGCGCTACTATCCGGCCACTGGGCACGCGATTATATGTGCCAGCGCATAGGAGTGGCGCAGTGCCAAATGCGATCAAGGCAGTGTTGTTTGACTTCGGTGGTGTTTTTACAGACTCGCCGTTTCATGCGGTGCGTGCGTTTGGCGAAGAATTGGGCCTCGCAGCGGACACAGTCACGGAAATTGTGTTTGGTTCCTATCAAGATGATGGAGACCATCCCTGGCACCAGTTGGAGCGGGGTGAGATCGCTTTGGAGCAGGCGCGGGACGATATTCTTGCCTTGGGAGAAAAGCGGTCGCAGCGAATCGACATTTATGATCTATTTAGCCGTATGGCCGGCAATAATGCGGGTGCGAAAGCGCGACAGGTATTGGTGGATCGTGTGCGCGACTTGCAGAGGGCGGGCTATCGAACGGGTATTGTCACCAACAACGTCAAGGAGTTCGGCGAGGGGTGGCGCGGCTTGATCCCTGTGGAGGAGTTGTTTGAGTTTGTGGTGGATTCCAGTCACGTGGGTGTACGCAAACCGGATACACGCATTTTCGACATTGCGCTGGCACAATTGCAGGGTATGACTGCAGCAGAAGTGGTCTTCCTGGATGATTACCAGGCGAATGTAGACGCCGCGCGTAAACTGGGCATGCAGGCGATCAACGTGGGCACTGATGTTGAGGCCACTATCGCCGAGCTCGATCGCATGCTGGCGCAATGATGCGATTGTCTCCTGCTGTCCTTGTGACGGCGACTGATTCGTCGGCATCTGTAGAGTAGGCGTCGCCTCGACCCCATATGGAAAATATCGATGTGCTCGGGCTGATGAATGTTAGCGATGTATCGATGCATGTCGATAACGACAACACCCTTTTCCAGTGCGCGCTGCGCAGCCTACGGCATGTTGCATACGCTGCATTTGCTTGCCCTGCATGATCGTGGATAGATTGTGGGTTTTGAAAAGATGATGTACGCGTCTGGGGCATTGCGCAGTCTGGAGGATGGGTCTCTCTCATAAGGGACACGTGTCTTTCCTGGCGCACCCCACGCACTAGTGGAAGCGGTCAGTGCCAGCTGACTGGCAGAGAGGGAGCGCCCCTCAGCAGCGCCCCTTGGGGAGGCGTTGCCTTCTGCTTATCCAGTGTCAGGCGTGGCAACCGCTCTGTGATGATGCGCAGAGCGGTTTGTAGGTTCCTTTGGGCGAGGTGCATGCCTGGGCAGGTGCGCAGACCTGGCCCGAAGCTGAGCAGACTCGTCGTTTTGCGGCTGATGTCGAAACGGTCTGGATTATCGAAGACAAGCGGGTCGCGATTGGCGGCAGCAATGCCAAAGAGCACTGGGCTATTTGGCGGAATCTCTACTCCCGCCAGTTGGACCGCATGATCCGGATGTGTGAAGCGCGGCTGGGCGGCCACCGGTGGATTCCAGCGCAGTAGTTCCTGTATGGCACCTGCCTGAGCGCGCGGCTCGTGTACACAGTGTTCCCAGGCGTCGTGATGGGTAAGCAGGGCATGCAACAGGTTACCCATGGCATCCGATGTTGTGGTCGCACCCGCGGTGAAGAAAAGGCGGATATGGGCCAGGATGGATGACTCGTCTACAGTGTCTTTGTCGACCTCGGTATGCAGCCAGCGGCTGATTTGGTCATCTTGCGGCTCATGTTTGCGCGCTTCGAGGACCGGTTTCACCATATCGGTGAGCCTGGCATCGGCCGCCTGACTTTTGGCAAGATCCCTACCCCCGAACATCAGGTCCATGGACCACTGGTAGTACTCCGCTTCCTGCGCTATCGGTAAGCCCAGTTGCGCGCAAATGACTCTGAACGCATAGCGACGGGTAAAGCTTTGAACAAGGTCGGCAGTCGACTCCCCTTCGAGGCGATCGAGCAGATCATGACCCATTTGTGCAAGTTGTCCCTCGTCCAAACAGTCGATCGCGCTGCGGCGAAAGGAGCGCGTCATTGGCGGCCGCCAATGCCGGTGTTCAGCTTCGTTCATGGACATGAATGTCTCGCCGATAAAGGGTAATGAAATGATCTGGTAGGCATGGCCAGGAGGGAACTGATCACCGTCTCGGAAGGCGGCCGCGAGTGCTGCATGGCCCAGAATGTAATAAATGGGCATGCTGCCGCTTAACGCGCGCGCGCTGACCACCGCGCCGCCGCGGCGCAGTGCATGCAGGGCGGCAGCGAACGCGCCGCCTGGCAAAGGGTCGTAGTACCAGTCAATCATGGCTTTGCATAATGCACTAAAAAGTGCACTTTTTGGCAACTTTTGCCCCTTGTTGAAGGCTGTTCGGCTGTCGGCCTGAGCTACAATTGAATCCATGATAAAAAAGGGAAGGGGCGGCTTATTACACCGGCTTTGGCTGGGTGCGGGTTGGTGTTTGTTCACCGCGGGCTTCGTGCAGGCCGACAATGCGCCCACTGTGCTCGATGCTGTGTCGGCTGATGCCAAGGGCGAGGAGCTTACGGATGTTCGGGTGTTCAGATACACCAACAAGCACGGTGTGCGTTCCTATTCCGATGTGCCGCCTTCTGGCGTGCAGTATTCGGTGATGAAATTCGACTGTTTCGCCTGTAACCCGACGTCCACGCTTAACTGGAGAAAGATTCCACTGCAACTGAAGGTCTATCAACAGGCGATTAATCATGCCTCGAAGCAGTACCGAATTGACCCGGCGCTCGTGCGCGCGGTGATTCATGCCGAGTCCGCATTTCAAGCGCAGGCGGTCTCCAGCAAAGGGGCCATGGGCTTGATGCAGCTGATGCCTGGCACCGCGCGCGATATGGGCGTCGCCGACGCGATGGCCCCGGAACAGAACATCCTGGGAGGGGTGAAGTACCTGGCCATGATGCTCGATGAACACCGCGGCAATACGCGCCTGGCCACCGCGGCCTACAATGCGGGGCCTGGCGCCGTAAAGCGCTACGGTGGAGTACCGCCCTTCAAGGAAACGCAGACGTATGTTAGGCGAGTGAAACTGCTGCACGACCGCTATCGAGAAGCAATGGGCAAGCGCTTTTCCGGCAGGGTGATTTCAGGGGTTGATTCCTGATGCGAATGCCAACGGCAGCGCCAGTTAGCGACCGCCCATAGGGTGTCTGTAGTGTCAGTCGCCTCGCAGTGGGGCGGCATAGTCGCCTTAGCAATCAGCCAGCGCGGTCACCATAGACTTTTTCGTTACAGGCCGAAGATGCCTTGGAGCGCCAGGAGTAAGGGTAATACGCGTCGGTATCATACACGGTGTCAGGACAGAGCGCGTCTAGCGTGCCGTCGTAGTTGAGGTCGTAGGGGGAATAGTGCGCCATGCGCTCCCAGCTGCACCCTGACAGAGTGATCATTGCCAAACCTACAAGGCAGATACGCATTTGCAGTTTCTCCCATGATTCACCTTCACAGCGCTAGGGTAATCTACTCGACAGCACTATTAAATAGGTCGGCACCGCCCTAATCTACCGTTTCATCTGCAGGCAGCGGACAACTCGCTGTGCCCGGGACACAGAGCGCGGTGACATTATTGGGGATCCAGGAATTCTGTGTCGACGTGTCCGGAAACTCGCCGGTGACAGGGTGTCTGGCGCCTATGCCCCCCCCCACCAAGACAAGGCCTTTGTGCACAACGACACCGCTGGCCACTGATGTCGTACCGATGTTGTCGCTGGCGTACAGCTGTTCACCAGTCAGAGCATCGAAGGCGTAGATTTTTGCGATGACACTGCCAGTGAGTACGACGCCAGGTATGGCGCTGGTCGGCGCAAAGCTGCCCAACGGCAAGTCCCGTTGCCACAGCACCTCGCCCGTGTGGATATCTAAGGCATGCACGTTGGGTCGCTGTGGGTCTGAGAGACGCTGGTAAGGGTTGGAAAAGTACACACGACCCAGGTCCTGGTCCACTGCCGCGGTAGAGATGATACCGCTGAACGAGCCCCCTTCAACAACCTTTGTCTGCCAGTAGGGGAAGTCCGGACTGGTGTGGTCAACGATGTTCTTGGTATAGCGTTGGTTCACCCCATCCCGATCCATGACATAGTAGGTGCCATCTTTGTTGCCCACGCCAACGACGTCTACGGTGATGGACTCTTCATTGGGTAGGGAGGCTACGCTGATCTGAAACAGGTTGGGCACACCGCCGAAGGACAGGTCGTCGTTGTCTATTTCCCGTGGCCGCCATACCCAGGCAACACTACCATCAAAGTTCAGCGCGGTGATGGCCTCGTCATGAGGTGGCATAACGGGCCCGGGCTTGAAGCTGACATCCTCCGGTTCAGTGTCACAGTTGCTGGACGCAAAGAAAAGCCTTCCGCGCCCAAAATCTACCGCTGCGGATGACCATACATTGCCACAGCCATTGGGATTGCGCGGATGGTCGCAGCCTCTGCGTGTCTCGAACCAGTTAGCGGGGAGGCCGAGCGTCGCGGCCGAGTGGTAGCCGTCATAGCGCGTAATATTGTCGCCAGGATTTGGGTAGCAGGTCTGTCCGCTTTCTAGATCAAAGAACCAGGCGAGGTAGCCGGTCTCTGCATCCAGGGCGTAGAAACCGCCCTTGCCTCCCTCGATGGCAAGGGCGGGATCGGGATCGTCCACTCGCTCTTTATCATCGATGTCCATACCGAAAAAGACTTTGCCGTCGGCGATGATAGGTGAGGATTCGATCTGGTTGCGCTCTCGACGAAAGCCGCAGTCACCCGGGTTGCGGCAGCCCGTACCCGCATCGAAAGTCCAGATTTCCGCGCCAGTTGCCGCATTCAGCGCGTAAAATCGCTCTCCCGCGCCAAAAAATACAGTATCGACACCGTTGACGTTTTCCACATGGGCCGAGCCGGTATTCGGAAAGCTGACTTCCTGGAAACGCGTCTCAAAACGCCAGAGCTCTTTGCCGCTGTCCCGGTAGATGGCATACATGAAGCCATCCCATGACTGTATGTAAATGATGTCTCGGCGGCCCTCAGGTAGTTCGATATTCGCCACGGTGGGTGAGGCAGTGATGATAGCGCCGGTGGGGAACGTCCACAGGACTTCCAGCTGGTCGACATTGTCTCGGGTGATATCCGTCTCGCGGGTGTTGTAAAAGGTACGAGCTGGACCACCAGCGAAGGTACGCCAGTCCTGTGCCGTAACGGTTGAGCTCGCCGGTGCAGCGGGGTCGCTGCCGTCGGAACAGGCAGCGAGCAGGGCGGCCAGCAGAAGCGCCCAGAATGTCCGTGCGATCGCTCTTGTAATCCATGTTGTCATAAGGATACGCTCAATTGTCTTCACTGAAGCGGATGCGCCAGAGTTTACCCTGGCCGCCTCCCGGGCCGACAGCGGGTAGTTCGCCGCGCAGCGCCAGGTCCGTAAAGTACAGGTTACCCGACTTATCCAGGGCGAGGGCGTACGGGTGGCCAGTTGACAAGGGCAGGCCGCCGGGCTCCGCCGGGCTCTCTGGAGGGTTGTTCTGCGCCGGGTCCAGAATGGTCTGGTAGATTTCTGTACCGTCGGGGCTGAACTCGAGAATTTTGCCGTCGAATACGCCAGATACATACCAGTTACCGGTCTGTGGTGACTGTACGATGCCCGACGGGCTCAAGAACTGGCCTGCACCGATAAATTCTTCTCTGTCCAGCGCATCGCCCAGTGTCGGATCGACCACTGGTGCACCGGTCTCATCTGTGCCGCTGCAGCCGCCGCTGGCATTTGGCGCGGTCGGGTAGGGCGGACGAAACACCACCACGGTACCGTTACCGGCATTGGCGACATAAACATTGTTATTGGCGTCGATCCATACTGACGAGGCCGTGCTGAGATCGGTAGCAATCTTGCAATAGTTGTCGCTGAAATTGTCGTTGGGATAGGCGGAGGCGGGCACGTTCCCAGGCCATACGCGAAAGCCATTGTCCGGATCGGGGAACCACACGAGCAGCTGTCCGCTAGTGGCACCAAAGGCCTGACTGCCCACTTCCGTAGTGAATAAGCGTTTGCTGCCATCCCTGGCCAGCCCGCAGCCGAACGGTTCCGACTGGTTATCGCTGCTGACGCTGGTGGGCGTTAGTTTGCCGACCTGGTTGTAATTGTTATCGAAGACTCCCCAGCCGGCATAGGCGAAGTTGGCGCTGTCGCTGCTGCCCTGGCCAGTATCTTCACCGAAGAGACGATTGCCCTCCGCGTCTTCACAAATTTGACCGTTGGCGTCGCGACCGCCCTCGCTGGCCCGGTCGAGAACAACTTCGTTAATCAAAGAGGGCGTGCCGATACTGCTCACCAGTACCCGCCGTTGGCGGTTGCCTTCGTTAAAGTACACCCACTCCCCGTCGGCCTCCTCAAACACCGCGACGCCGTCAGGGAAGGATAACGGAATACCGGGTGCCGGGGTGGTTAGATCCATGACCAGCTCTTGTGCCACAGGTGCCGGCCCCGGCCCTGGAAGGCGCACAGGTTCTCGGGCGTCGTCGTTGCTATCGGAGCAGCTTGTCAGCGCTGCGCAGGCGAATATAGTCGCAAGGCATGTAATGCGGGGTGGAATGCGGGTGTGCATGGTGTATGTCCTGTTGTTATGTTTTGGCTGACCGTGCAACGCGCGATCCAGCCGCTACAGTTTACGCCCTCTTTGCGCGCCTTGGCAAAACCGTGAGGGCATGGCGCTGCGGTGCCTCGGTGCGCCCTAGAGTAAGCGCCAACTACCCAGGTTGCGACAACGTTTACCGTTACTGTGAGTACTCACAGGGCAAAAAGTTCACCGAGCGGGGTACGAAGAGTAAGCAAGTACTTACTTATTGCCGAGGTATTAATGGGCCCTAGCGCCACGCGGTGGGCTACTTTTGTTGATTGTAGTGCCCTTCTGCCGGAGAATCCCGCTATTGTCATTGCACATGAGATACGCGCCTATCATATGTCAGCCATAGCGATTCGACAGTTGGGTATGCACTTCGCCGGCGCTGCAGATCCCGTGCTCTGCGATGTATCATTCACGCTTGCCCCGGCGGAGAACTTGTCGCTGCTAGGACCGTCTGGCTGCGGCAAAACCACCCTTTTGCGTTTGTTGATGGGGCTGCAACATCCCACTGCCGGCAGCATTGACGTGGCAGCAGCGCTGTTGGGCAGCATGAGCTATGTGTTTCAGGAACCGCGTCTCGTGCCATGGCGTAGCTGTCTCGAAAACGTGCTCTTGCCTCTGGAACTGACGGGCAAAAACGATGACCAAGGACGTGAACTTGCGCTCGCGCTGCTGCAACAGTGCGGTCTGACAGAGCGCTTGCAGCATTTTCCGGGCCAGCTGAGTGGTGGTATGCAAATGCGCGTCGCCCTGGCCCGTGCATTGGTGACGGAGCCAAAATTGGTGCTACTGGATGAGCCCTTCGCTGCGCTGGACGAGCGCTCGCGTTTCCGCATGCAAGACCTGTTGCTGGAATTGAGAGTGCAGTTGGGGCTGCAGTATATTTTCGTGACCCACTCTATCGCCGAGGCGGTGTATCTGGGGGACCGCATCCTTCTGTTGGATGCGCGTGGCCGTGTCCGTGACTGGCGGCGTATCCAGTTCCCTGCTCGCGACCAGTCCGTGAAACAGACGCCGGTTTTTAACGATTTGGTGCAGGCATACTCAGAACTCTTTGCCAGCATGGAAGGTGAGACGGATTCGGAGGAGCAGTGATGTTGAGTGGCGCGTGGGCCTGGTTGTCTGATAAGTTGCCTGCCTGGGTATTTCTCATGCTGTTGTTATCCCTGTGGCAGTGGGTGGTGGCCGAGAAGTGGGTGGCATCCTATTTGTTGCCTTCGCCACTGCAGATTTTCCATACTACGGTGGAGCTCTGGCCCCAGATCTGGGCCGCGACCCTGGCCACGGCCCGCTCTATTCTCTGGGGCCTTGGCGTCAGCGTTCTCATAGGGGTGACTATGGCATTGGTCTTCTTTGCCATTCCGTTGGTACGGCGGGCGGTGCTGCCTTTTTGCATCTTTTTCCAGACCGTACCCATTATCGCGATTGCTCCCCTGCTGGTGATCTGGTTTGGTTTCGGTGACCCCACGGTGCGTGCCTCTGCCTTCATCGTTTCCCTTTTTCCCATTCTGGCGAATACACTGACCGGTTTGCAGGAAACCGATCCGCAATTGAAGGAGCTGTTCCGTCTCTATAAACCCACCGCGTGGCAACTCATCGTGAAGCTGCAAATTCCCTCTGCGCTGCCCTATATCCTCACCGGTATCCGCATTTCTGCTGGTCTTGCGGTGATCGGTGCTATTGTTGGAGAATTCATTGCGGGTGGCGGCCTCGGTGCGATGATTGATGCCGCCCGCACCCAGCAGCGGGTGGATCTCGTCTTTTCTGGTGTTTTGATGTCCAGTGCGCTGGCGCTGTCGCTGGTGTTCACCATTGAGCTGTGCAGTCGTGTGTTGCTGCGCGGCAGACCCTACTTGAGGAAGTTGTGATGGGTAAAGTGTTGGCTGTGCTGCTTGCCCTGTTCAGTGCGCCGCTTACAGCGGAATCGCTGGTGCTGGCATTGAACTGGAAGCCCGAGCCTCAGTTCGGTGGCTTCTATGCAGCTCAGGAAGCGGGCCTTTACAAGTCCCATGGGCTCAATGTGAAGATCATTGAAGGCGGCTCCGGTACACCTACCATCCAGATGCTGATGGCCGGGCGGGTCGACTACGGCATCGTTTCTGCGGACGAGGTGGTCATTGCACACGCCCGCGGGGGTGGTGACATGGTGGCGCTGTTCGCAACTTTCCAGACAAATCCTCAGGGTATCATGACCCACGCCAAGCGGGGTTTTCAATCAATTGAGGATGTGGTGCATAGTGACGGTGTGTTGCTGTGGCAGTCGGGGTTACCCTATGCACAGTTCGTCATGCACAAGTACGCTCCATTGAGAGTGACCACGGCGCCCTATCTGGGGGGTATCGGCAACTTCCAGAATGACCCCAAATTATCGCAACAGTGTTTTGTCACCAGTGAACCTCTCGCCGCCAAGGCGGCGGGACTGAATGTCAAAACCTTCCTGGTGGCTGAGAGTGGCTATAACCCGTATACCGCGGTACTGGTCACTCGCAAGGAGCGCCTCGCATCATCGCCGCAGGAAGTAGCAAGTATGGTGGCTGCTGTGCGCGAGGGCTGGGAACGTTATCTTGAGGACCCCTCCCCCACCAATGCGGTAATGGCGGCGATGAATCGTGCAATGTCTGCGAGAACCTTTGCAGACAGTGCTGCGGCGCAGGCCCCACTCATTCTGACAGCGGATATTAAACAGGTCGGTGAGATGCGCCTGGCACGCTGGCAGTTGCTGGCCGCACAATTGTTAGACATCGGGGTGATTAAAGCACCGGTGACAGCCGACACACTATTTGTGGATCTCTAGCGCCCGTCGCGGTTTTTTTGTAATCGCTGTTGGGCAGCACAATGACGCTAAGTAGCTGCTGCTCCCTCTCTGGTGTTGCAGCACAGTTTAGCAGTGCCTGAGTAGCCTGATCGTGTGTCACAGGCGATCGTCTGAATGACCTGCTCTCGGACAGGTCGCATGATTAGGGCGGTAACCGACGGCTTGCCAGCGGCGCGGGGGTTGCAGATGCACAGACGTGTAGGCTTTTGGGTTAGCCACTGTATAATTGCGCGCCGTTCATAGAGGGGTTGTCCTTTGGGGGTTGTAACTGTGTCGGACAATAATTTATCGAGTGAAATCAACGCAAGGCGTACCTTCGCGATCATCTCGCACCCGGATGCGGGTAAGACGACGATGACTGAGAAACTTTTGCTGTTGGGCAATGCCATACAGGTGGCGGGGAGTGTCAAGGGTAAGAAGGGTCCCCATGCGACTTCAGACTGGATGAGCATGGAGCAGGAACGCGGTATCTCTGTGACGTCCTCCGTTATGCAGTTCCCCTACCGTGAGCGTACAGTGAACCTGTTGGATACGCCTGGCCACGAGGATTTTTCCGAGGACACCTACCGCACGTTGACCGCTGTCGACTCCGCGCTCATGGTGATTGATGGCGCTAAGGGTGTGGAGGCGCGCACTATCAAGCTGATGAATGTGTGTCGCCTGCGTGACACGCCGATTATCAGTTTCGTCAACAAGATGGACCGGGACATCCGCGATCCCATAGAACTGCTGGACGAAATCGAAACCATACTGCAGATTCAGGGCGCCCCCATCAACTGGCCCATTGGTATGGGCGCAGACTTCAAGGGCGTATACAATCTGTACACTGATACTATCCATCTTTACACACCGGGGCAGGGCAACGTGCTTGCGAAAGACGACCGTATAGCTGGCCTTGGCAGTGACGCTGCCCGCGAGCTGCTCGCAGAGGGGTACGAGACGTTTTGTGACGACGTTGAACTGGTGCGTGGGGCCAGCCATCCGTTTGATCTGGACGATTTTCTAACGGGCAAGCTGAGCCCCGTCTTCTTTGGTACGGCATTGGGGAATTTCGGCATTCGTGAGATGCTGGACGACTTTGTGCAGTGGGCGCCGGCGCCGCTTGATCGGGATACGATGAATCGCACAGTGGCAGCCAAAGAAGGCAAGCTGAGTGGCTTTGTTTTTAAAATTCAGGCCAATATGGATCCTCGCCACCGCGATCGCATTGCCTTCATGCGCCTGTGCTCTGGGCGCTATCAGAAAGGCATGAAAATGAAACACGTACGTATCGGAAAGGATGTGAAGATTGCGGACGCGGTGACCTTCAAGGCCGGTGAACGTGTGCTGGTGGAGGAGGCGGTCTCAGGCGACATTATTGGCCTGCACAACCATGGCACGATCCAGATAGGTGATACCTTCACCGAAGGGGAGATGCTGCAATTCACAGGCATTCCCCACTTTGCCCCAGAACTTTTCCGTCGCATACGACTCGCTGATCCTATGAAGAGCAAGCAGTTGCAACGCGGGCTGCAGCAGTTGTCTGAGGAGGGTTCGACCCAGGTTTTTTCACCCCTGAATGCCACTGACTTGATTGTTGGCGCGGTAGGTCAGCTGCAGTTTGACGTGGTGGCTTATCGGCTCAAGGATGAATATAAAGTGGAGGCGATCTACGAACCTGTGAATGTCTACACAGCGCGCTGGGTAGACTGCGAAGACAAGGGAAAGCTCGATGACTTTCGAAGAAAGGCCGCAGAGCACTTGTCCATGGACGGCGGCGGCTACCTCACGTACCTTGCACCGACGCGGGTCAACCTGTCACTCATGGAAGAGCGTTGGGCCGATATTGAGTTCAGGGCGACGCGCGAACATTAAGTAGTCGCTTGTCGGGTGCTGCTGTCACCGCGCCTCAGCAGTCACGGTGGGGATGTTAAGCGAGCAGAGCGTCGATATCCTTCGCGATGTCAGACGGTTTGTCTTTCGGTGCGTAGCGGCGCACCACTTTGCCTTCGCTGTTGACCAGGAACTTGGTAAAGTTCCATTTGATGCCTTCGCTGCCTAGAAGACCGGGCGCCGCGTGCTTGAGGTGTTTGAAGAGTGGATCGGCACCATCGCCGTTGACCTCGATCTTGCCGAACATGGGGAACGAGACGCCGTAATTGAGCTGGCAAAATTCCATGATTTCATCGTTGCTACCTGGGTCCTGTTTGCCGAACTGATTGCAGGGAAAGCCTAGAATCTCCAGACCCTGGTCTTTGTAGGTTGCGTACAGGTCTTCCAGTCCCTTGAACTGTGGAGTAAAACCGCACTTTGATGCTGTGTTTACCACGAGCAAGACCTTGCCTTGAAAATCCGCGAGAGCGCGCTCCTCGCCTTTGGGCGTCTTGCAGGTAAAGTCGTAAACAGAATCGGCCATGTATCGCCTCCGTAACAGTAGATAAGTTGCCGTTTAAAGTAGCACAAAGAAAAAATTTTGCAGTGTTGCGGCGATTGGATGTAAAGCGTTGGCGCAGTGGTGTGGGGTTGGCTGCTCCAAACCAGTACGTTACTGCTACCATGGCGCCAGTGACGTATTGCAGCAGCTCAAGCCAACTCCGCCTGGTGCAAGTGAAACTGGTCCATTAACAGGCCCAGGCGTTTGCGCTGCATCTTTAAAGAGTACTCCAGGGATTCCAGTCTGGCGTGCAGCGCGGCATGTTCCCACTTGTGCTGTAGGTTGTGCTTCTTCTCTTCGAGCGCGCCGCTGAGGTGTTCTTTGGTCCGCTCATAGCGTTCTGTTTGAAGAGCCCTCCACTGATTGATGAAGTCGGTGAACAGCTGGTACTCGCGCTCCAGCATATTGATCAGTGACTCACTGCCCTCTGCCTCGGCCATTTTGGTTCGGGCGCGAGTAAATGCCGTATCCAGCATTGCACGCTGGATCTTGAAATCGGAGACGCGATTAAGATTCGTGGTGAGCCCTACCTTGCTGCACAGCGCGATCATCCACTTGGTCGGGTCCCACTGCCACCAGCGGATACCGTTGCGATAGTCCGTTTGGAATATGTGGTGGTAGTTGTGATAGCCCTCGCCATAGGTTAGGAACGCAAGGAAGCCATTGTCACGGGCACTGTTTGAATCGGTATAGGGTCGGCTGCCCCAATAGTGCGCCAATGAATTGATGAAGAATGTTACATGGTGGTTCACCACCAGGCGAAACAGGCCGACCAGCAATACGGTACCAATGATGTCGCCGTGCCAGATGCCCAGCAACAGCGGTAGACCGACGTTCATAAGGACGGTGAGTGCCACGTAATGTTTGTCTTGCCACACCACGATGGGGTCGCGCAACAGGTCTTTCGCATTGCTGAAATCCGGTTCATTACCTTTGTATTTACGCAACATCCAGCCCATGTGGCTGAACCACAGGCCGCGACCGGCGGAGTAGGGATCTTGCTCATTGTCATCGACGTGACGGTGGTGCCGACGGTGGTCTGACGCCCAGATAAGGATGCTGTTTTGCAGTGCTCCGGCACCCCAGAACGCGAAAAACCATTTCAGAGCGGGGTGCGCCTCGTAGGCCCGGTGCGCCCAAAGCCGGTGGTACCCGCCGGTGATGGACATCCCATTCAGATACAGGAAGGCCAGAGCCCACAGCCACTGGAAACTGTCGTAGCCCTGATAGATACCCCACAGTGGCACCAGGATAAGGGCAGCGGCAGGCAGCCCAACAAAGAGGGCTACGTTAACGGGATTGAGGGGGGGGATCGTCATTTGGGTTTTCATTGGATATCGAGTCTCGTGGGATACAGGGGGCGCGTTGGATCAGTTCAGCGGGTAGTCGGGGCTATTCGATCGGTTCACCTGGTAGTTGACCAAGGCCGTGTTCAGCCATTCTCGGGAAGTCTGTGTTTTGCCGCCGCAGGATACAACGTAGGGTTGGCCGTTGAGCGAATCCGCGCTGGCCATGCGGTCAATAAACTGCTCGGCAGAACGGATATGGCTCCTATCCTGCGCGTATTGGGCACGCAGATGCGCTGCAGCCTCTGCTGCATCGTGTCGGACGCCATCGCGCACAAACGTGCAGCCACTTTCGGCGGTGTGTTCAAGCAGATAGTTGACATCTTCATCTGTGGTGTCGGCCTGAGTCACTGGGACGTATGTGAGTGCGCAAGCAAGCAGAAAAGCGGTTAGTCGGTGTCGCATCATAATATCCCCAAACTAACGCGCAATGCGTTGTGGTCGGAACTCGTAACTGGGATGACCTTTGCCTTGTCGGCGCGCAGGCCGCGGACGTAGATATGATCCAGCGCCCTACCGAATGCCCGGGTGCGTAGGTCGGGATTTAACGCGACTGAGCCGAGACCGTGTTCCCGCATAAACTGATCGACGAGCACCTGACGGTCGCCGCTCCAGGTATTCAGGTCGCCTGCCAGTA
>JABSPW010000006.1 GCA_013214285.1 Halioglobus sp.
GTCGACAATGTAAAGCGGCTACGGCCCGACTTGACCGTGGCCTTACCTCCCTTTATTGAGACGTCTATGGCACTGCCTTCAGGCAGTGATTTACAAATATCCAACAGCTTTCTTGCCGGCACCGTGACCGCGCCAGGCTCCCCCGCCTGCTCCAGATGCACCCTACCAACTAGCTCCACCTCCAGATCTGTGCCTGTCAGCGACAAACGATCCTTGTCCAATACCATGAGCACATTCGCCAGGATGGGCAATGTCTGACGACGCTCTACAACGCCGGCTACGAGATTCAGGGACTTGACCAGATTACCCCGTGTAATGCTGAACTTCATAGATGCGACTTCCCTTCCCCAACAATGGCAGTAATTTCATGGCGCAGGCGGACCAGATAGAATTTATAAAAAAAAGATTTGTATTTTTACGTTGTCAATGTCCTGAGCAGGTTCTTGTAGTCTTCCCGAATGTCTGAATTGGTTTCGCGTAGCTCCTTAATTTTACGGCACGCGTGCAACACTGTCGTATGGTCTCTTCCGCCAAAACTATCACCGATCTCAGGCAGGCTATGGTTGGTTAGCTCCTTCGACAGCGCCATGGCCATTTGACGCGGGCGAGCAACAGAGCGGCTACGACGCCGCGACATCATATCCGCAAGCTTTATCTTGTAATACTCCGCCGCTGTGCGCTGAATATTATCCATGCTCACCTGGCGATCCTGCAGCGCCAGTAAATCTTTCAAGCTTTCTTTAATTAATTCGATATCGACAGGCCTGCCAACAAAGCGCGCACTGGCAATGACCCGCTTCAGCGCGCCCTCCAGTTCTCGGACATTGGACCGGATGCGCTGTGCAATAAAGAACGCCGCATCAGGAGGCAAGTCCATACGTGCCTCCGACGCTTTTTTCATCAGAATAGCAACTCGCGTTTCCAGCTCCGGTGGCTCCACTGCAACCGTCAGACCCCAGCCGAAGCGCGATTTGAGTCGCTCTTCCAAGCCATCGATTTCCTTGGGGTAGCGGTCACAGGTCAAAATCATTTGTTGGCCGCCTTCAAGCAACGCATTGAAGGTATGGAAGAATTCTTCCTGCGAACGATCTTTCTTCGCGAAAAACTGAATATCATCTATCAGCAGGGCGTCAACCGTACGGTAGTAGCGTTTAAAGTCGGAGATGGCATTCAGCTGCAATGCTTTTACCATGTCGGCTACGAAGCGCTCTGAATGCAGGTACACCACCTTGGCCCCCGGCTTTTGCGCCTTCAGAGCATTACCAACCGCGTGCATTAAATGTGTTTTCCCTAAACCCACACCGCCGTATAAAAACAGTGGGTTATAGGAGTTCCCCGGATTTTCAGCTACTTGCAGAGCGGCCGCCAGCGCCAGCTGGTTCGATTTGCCCTCAACAAAGTTTTCAAAGGTAAAGTTTTCAAACAAGTGGTGCTGCAAAGACTCTTCAACCGCCGGCATGGCCGAGGTTTCCGATAGCACCGGCGGCGTCGGGGCCAGACCTCCCTGCCTCGATGCGGTTTGCTGTGTTACCGCGTCGCCAGACAAAACAGGGTCCCTAAAACCAATCCGGTCATACCGCGTCGGAGTCTCCCCATGTCGCCATTGCACCTGCGAAACACCCTGGCGTGAAGCCTGCAAAGCGCCAGTTTCAAGACTCAGCGCGAGGGAACGCCGCGGTTCAATTTCCACCATTAATTGGCTAATTCTATCGGCGTACTTCTCCGCGACAAAATCCTTTATGAATCGATTAGGCGCGAATAATGTGAGTGTGCGAGCATCCTCCCGCACCTGTAGGGGTAAAATCCATGTATTAAATTGTTGCGACGGCAACTCATCTCGCAAACGGTCGGCACAGAGAGACCACACAGATTCTGGCAATGAAATCCCCTTAAAGCCGGGAAGGAAACTCCCCGATCTTGCAAAAAATAACGAACGATAACAATTTTTATAGCCTGGCGATGGAGGCCCGGCGTGAGTTCAGATAATACTCCCGTTGCTGCTACTTATCCACACTAAATTGCGGATTGCCAAAAATATTTTTTTGTTTAAAAATCATATAGTTATATTTTTTTTGTTTGTTTTTTGGCCAATACACAAAAATAAGCTCTGAATTGGATCGGCCTGTGTATAACCTGTTTGTATCTTTTGAGAAAAGTGTGGGCGAGTCACCTAAATCCATGCCACCGTTGTCATTTTACGATTCAGTGGAAAAGCCCACTGGCCAACAGCGCAACCCGCGACAATACAGAGGAAATAGCGACACATCGATTGAATTAGTACCCACATTTACATAGAATAGCGCCGCTTTTTTCTGGCCGAGTGCCCTTTGACCGCGTCAGGTTTTTTACGCCCAACGCCAACAGTACTCCGCCTACGCCCCTTGACGAGATGCATTAGCTATGAAAAGAACATTTCAACCCAGTGTCCTCAAGCGCAAGCGCACACACGGGTTTCGCGCGCGAATGGCAACCAAGGGCGGGCGTCAGGTCCTCAACCGTCGCCGTGCGAAAGGTCGAAAGCGCCTGTCTGCCTGACCCGCAGCGCACTAGATTGGGCGAAAAATCAGCGGATGCCCGTTTCGGCCCGTCAAAGCGATTGCGCAACGCCAAAGACTACAACCGGGTTTTCCAACACGCCGACGCGCGAGCCTCTCACCACCATTTGCTGTTGCTGGGGAGACACAACGGACTGCGCAACCATCGCCTGGGACTTATCATCGCCAAAAAACATGTTCGACTGTCGGCACGGCGCAATAGGATCAAGCGACTGGCCAGAGAATTTTTTCGCTGCCAGCCAGACTCAGACCGGTGCATGGATGTAGTACTGCTCGCCAGACGCGATTTGGATAAGTTGGATAATATCGAGCTATCCTCTATATTGCAGCACCAGTGGCAGAGATTGCTCCGGGTCTCTGCGCAAGCCCATACCCACCAGGATTCCTGATGCGTCGCTTTCTGCTATTTATTATCGCCTGCTATAAAGCTTGCTTGAGCCCTCTCCTGGGAAACAACTGCCGCTTTCACCCCAGTTGCTCTACCTATGCACAGGAGGCCATCGCAACCCACGGCGTCATCAAAGGGTGCTACCTCGCGGTAATGCGCATAGCACGCTGCCATCCCTGGCATGAGGGCGGAGACGATCCGGTACCGCCCTGCTCGCACTCACACTAAGCCCGTTTACATATGGATCTGCAACGCATACTGCTGATTGGCGCGATCGCCTTGCTTTCATTCATGCTGCTTACTGAATGGGTAGCTTTCAAGGACGATAAAAGTGCTGCGGCTGCTGAGGAAACCACACGTCTGATACCCAGCAATGGGAACGGCGAATTACCTGAGGCGCCGCCGGTTCTAAAAATTGATCCTGAGCCACTCGAAGAGGACCTGCCTGATTTGCCTCCGGAGACGGCGGCCGATGCCCCATTAATTCCAGAAAGCCCCGTCGACGATCGCCGCTTTATAGAGGTCTATACCGATGTTCTGCAGTTTGCGATCGACTTGCAGGGTGGGGATATAGTAGAGCTGTCGCTGCGAAAGTTTCTCGCACAACTCGATAAACCCAATCAACCGCTAGTGCTACTGGAGGACAACAGTACCCTCGTTTATATATCGCAGAGCGGGCTGATCGGTCCTGACGGCATCGATAGTAAGGGCCGCGCCCTGTACACCGCTGACGCACAGCGCTTCACCCTGGCTGACGGCAAAGACAAACTCATCGTTAACCTCCAGTGGCAGGGGAGTAACGACGTCACGGTAACTAAACGTTTTACTTTGCTCCGCGGTGAATACCTCATGACAATCGAGTATCTCATCGAAAATAACAGCGCTTCCCGTTGGCAAGCGAATCTTTTCGGGCAGATCAAACGGGGCAGTGGTCCGCCCCCGGCAGCCGACGATAACTTCATGGGCATGCAACCCTTCCTTGGCGTTGCACTGACGCAACCCGATGAACGGTTCACTAAATTCAGCTTCGAGGACATCTACGAAGACCCTTTTAAGGCGCAGTTACCGGGTGGTTGGATTGCTATCATTCAGCACTATTTCCTCAGTGCTTGGATTCCCAACTCCGACCAGACACACACCTACAGTGCTAGGGTCACTGCGAGCGGCTACAATATAGCCGGCTTTACCAGCCCAGCACTCATTCTCGAGCCGGGTCAGAGGGGTCACGTTGGGGCGGAGTTTTACTCCGGCCCCAAGGATCAGTACCGCCTGGAAGAGATCTCCCCGTATCTGGATCTCAGCGTCGATTACGGCTGGTTGTGGTGGATCGCCCAACCTCTTTTCTGGATGCTTACGCTCATTCACTCCTTCGTAGGCAACTGGGGCGTCGCTATCATTCTTTTAACCGTACTGATCAAAGCTATTTTCTTTCCACTGTCTGCCAAATCTTATAAATCCATGGCGAGAATGCGCGCTGTGCAGCCCAAACTAATGGACATTCGTGAGCAATATGCGGATGACAGAGCGAAACAGTCCCAGGCTATGATGGAGCTCTATAAGAAGGAGAAAATCAATCCAATGGGCGGTTGTCTGCCAATTCTGGTACAAATGCCTGTCTTTATTGGGCTGTACTGGATGCTGATGGAAAGTGTCGAGCTGCGCCACGCGCCGTTTATTCTGTGGATCAAAGACCTCTCCGTCATGGACCCCTATTTTGTTCTGCCACTCTTAATGGGTGCGAGCATGTGGTACATGCAAAAACTCAATCCACCACCACCGGACCCGATGCAAGCAAAAATCATGCAGTGGATGCCTATTATGTTTACATTCTTCTTCCTCTGGTTCCCGGCGGGGCTGGTGCTGTACTGGCTAGTCAATAACTTGCTGTCTATCGCCCAGCAATATGTCATCAACAAACAGATCGAAGGCGCTATCGCCAAAAACTGACTCGTCACTCTTTTATAAGAGAAGGCGCATGCATTGAACCAGGACACTATTGTTGCAGTGGCTACCGCTCCGGGGCAGGGCGGCATCGGCGTTATTCGTCTTTCCGGACAACACGCCCGCGACATTGGCTGCAGGATAACAGAAACTGACCTGCAGGCTCGCCACGCCCACTACTGTCAATTTCGAAACCGTGATAAGGACCTGCTGGATTCAGGCATCGCACTATTCTTTCCTTCCCCCCACTCCTTTACCGGCGAAGACGTCGTCGAACTGCAGGCACACGGTGGCCCTGTTATCCTGGACCTGCTTGTACAGGAAACTTGCAAGCTAGGAGCACGCCAGGCCGAACCAGGGGAATTCTCCCTGCGCGCATACCTCAACAATAAAATCGACCTGACACAGGCCGAAGCGATCGCAGACCTGATCAACAGCTCCACTGAACAAGCGGCACTCAATGCAAGCCGCTCAATGCAGGGCGCTTTTTCAAAAACAATTAGCGCATTGGAAAGTAAAGTGATGCAACTGCGAGTGTTCGTCGAAGCGGCCATCGATTTCCCCGAGGAGGAAATTGACTTTATAAAAGACAGTAAAGTGGGCGAGCAACTGCAGGATATACTGCAGTCCCTCGAGGCAGCCCAATCCGAGGCAACACGGGGCTGCCTGCTCCGCGAGGGTATGACGCTCGTTATCGCCGGGAGACCGAACGCTGGAAAATCCAGTTTACTGAATGCCTTATCGGGGCAGGACCGGGCTATCGTAACAGCCGAGGCAGGCACAACCCGAGATCTTCTGCAGGAACATATCCAGATCGATGGTATGCCGTTACATATCGTTGACACCGCAGGCTTGCGCCTCAGCGAAGACGAAATCGAACAAGAGGGTATTCGCCGGGCGCGTGGCGCCATGGCGACTGCCGACCGTATTCTACTGGTGGTGGATACTACCTCAAAATCCGAAAGAGAGGCGGACTATCAAACCATCGTGGAAGAGACAGGCGAAGCACTGCCCGCAAATGTCCCTGTGACGATTGTCCGCAATAAAATCGACATGGCCGACGAGGAGAGTCGCCTAAACAATTCAGCAGAGCGACCTGAAGTCTACCTGTCGGCGAAAACCGGCGCGGGTATCGACCTGCTGCAACAACACCTTAAGGTCTGCATGGGATACCAGTCCGACATTGAGGGAGGATTCAGCGCCAGGCGCCGTCATCTGGAGGCCCTGGAACGGGCGCGGGTTTTCCTAGTAGACGGTCAGCGGCAACTGCTCAATGCAGGCGCTGGCGAACTGCTCGCCGAAGACTTGCGACACTGTCACAGCAGCCTCGGCGAGATAACCGGTATCGTCAGCAGTGATGATTTGTTGGGTGAAATCTTCTCTGGTTTCTGTATTGGAAAGTAATGTCCAGCTTGCTAACACAATACACACAAGCTACCCACGCGAAAATAAACTACCTCCTATCTACCCAGAGACAATCAAATAATTACGCACAGGACATACCACATTGCACGGGTAATAACGTCTATTGTGGAAAGGACCTGAACCATTCCTGTCGTAACTCTGGGTAACTGCGTCTTTCATGCACACCGTCAGGAAGCAACGATATTACATCCACAGTAATGACGTTTTAGTACACGGCTTAGCCAGAGTTTATGAGCACGCTGTACAGCAACAATCCCCCCAGTTCTATAACAGTCAAGCTACTGTTTTAACGCGGGAAACGCACTTTTTTCACAGGGCACTGGGGGTCTAATAACAACAATAACAATAATCCTTATATACTTACCTATATTACTAAATTACTCTCTATATATATCAAGCTCCACAAAGAAGGGGCGCAGAAAAATAGTGCGGTCTTAAATTATTGCCTCCGTTTTACTGTCATTCAGCGGCGTCTTTTTTTTATCGAAGGGCGCAATATGCTGCCCTGGATAAAACGTCTCTCCGCCATTTGACGAAAACGGCAGCCATGTGATTTTCAACGTTGGGTAGAATTCTTTTCAGACTTTCGCACCGACAGTCCTTGGATGAGTAAAGACTGCTGAAACTGCGCTGCGCACAACGTGAACAACCGGTAAAACGCGTTTCGATAGAAAGGCGAAGGATCTGAAGTGCTGTGTCATGGGTGATGGGAATGCGTTTGTCGGCTTGAAAGCTTATGAGAATGGGCGTGAGTTACAGGGCAAAGGCCGGACTCTTTGCACAGATAGACAATAGATCAGGTGTGTCCGGTCCGAGAGAAAAATAATCGAAATGAAGGCCCGTTACTGGGAAGGTCTGAACTACAAGACCATGATCTTCAAACGGTAGACCGGTTGACGGGGCGGTTGAGAAACTACAGGTGAGGTTGTACCTTATCCTCAAAGAGGCGCAGGCTTTTCCAGCCGACGTCACAGGGCACTCCACCCGTGAGGGGTGCGAGATGGAGCGACTGTTTCATGTGAATCTCTTCTATCGCCTGTTCAGGTGTCAGGATGCGGTATTTCCCCTCCGCTTTGAGTTCCTCCAGGTTCCTGGCGAATGATTCCGCGTAGGCGCGACGGTTCGGATGGTGCCAGGCGCCGTAGGACAGGGCGTCATACAGTAGATAATCCCCGATCTCTTTCCAGCAGGAGTCGGGGTCCTCGCTGAGGAAGGTAGTCGCCGGTCCCCGTGGATTGATGACGAAGCCATAATCCATACCGTGCGCCTTGCAAGCGGTTAGGTAGGTGGCTTCCAGCTCGGGGTCATCGATGGCAGGGCAGAATAGCAATCCCAGGCGCGCGGCTCGCCGTGCGGCACGCTTGCTGTTTCCGCCAATGGTCACAAGGGCCTGTACCGGAGATGTTGGTTTGGGGTTCAAGGTCAGGTTGCGCCCGTGGTACTCGAAGGGTTCACCCTTCAGGGCGGGGACCAGGATGTCGAGCTTCTCGTCGAAGACTTTCCCGCGCTGTTCCCAGTCCACACCAAACGCCTCGTATTCCGCTTTGCGGTAACCCAGCCCGCAGGTGGTGGAGAACCTGCCTTCAGCGGCGATGTCCAGCAGCGCGATGTCCTCGGCCAGACGCAGGGGGTCGTGCAGTGGGACCAGCAGGGCGCTTACACTGACCCGTATCTGCTGGGTGCGGGCGATCATCATCCCCGCCAACTGCAAGGGCGCTGACAGGAAGCCGTCGGGTGTATCGTGGTGTTCGGATAGACCGACGACATCGACTGTATTGACGTCGGCCCAGGCGGCCATATCGAGGGTAGCGCGGTAGCGGTCAGCAGGTCCCTCGGGACAGTGCTCCGAAGTGCGCATATCGAAACGCAGCACGATATTGCGCATCTCGTTCACAGAACACTTCTCCGTTTGTTGCCGGTGAAGGCTTACTTGTCTTCTTTACCGTCGAGTTGTTTTTTCGCCTTGATCCAGGCACCGATGGTCACACCCATGTTGTGCGGGTTGTAGGCATCCTCTTCATAGCTGAACAGACCATTACCGGCGTAATGCAGAATGGTGATATTGGGTTCCTCGTAGATCGTGCCGTCTCCAAGGTCTTCCATGCGGTTCATAACTTCACAAAACACCCAGCCCTTGTTCGTGTCGATGGAATACCAGCTCATGGGGAAGGCCGTCATATGGGTGGCAGGCCACTCGTTCATGGTCTTGGTAATCCACGTGAGTATGTTCTCCCGACCCCAGAACCGACCGTAGTGGTGTTCAAAGTAGGTGGCGTCCTCCGTGAAACAATTGGCCCAGTCAGTCCAGTCCTTGGTCTGGGCGCCCTTGAGGGCTGCCGCCTGAAATTTGTCGAAGGCCTCTTCAATTTCGTTACGTTTCCAACGAGCCATCTGTCTCCTCCTTACTCTTTGTTGGGTTCTGCAATTAGAAAATGGGCCCTGGCAGTCGCATTCGGTGCATCCATATCCTCTTGCCAGGCGGTAATACTGACATTGGCGACCTGGCGACCCTGTCGCGTGATTGAACAACGCGCATAGGTTTCCCGAAGTCGCGAGGCGCGGAGGTAATCCAATGAAAAGTTAATCACTTTCGGTAGTACAGGGTTTTCCATTTTGGCCACCAGGTGGATGGCACCTGATAACTCCATGAAGGCGCCCACCACACCGCCGTGTAGCGCAGGCAGGGAGGCGTTGCCGATCAACTTGTCGTCCGGGGGTAGGCGGAAAAGGATGTCGGAGCCTTGCATGTCCGCGTCCATTCCGAGGTAGCGGGCATAGGGAATTTTGTTCAACCAGAGCTTCAGGGTTGCGGCATCCGGGTCGCGCTGGATAAGGTCCACCAGGCTCATGTGTTGTACTCTTTGGAGTTGCGTACCCAATCGAGGTTGATGTCCATCACGCGAACCCAGGTCCCTGTGGCTCGGGCAATCGGTTTGTCAGGAGACTCGCACCAGGCGTAACCCTCCACGAACAGGACTTTGCGTGTGGCTCGATAGACCTTGCCTGTGGCGTAAATGTCTTTACCTGCTGGGGCGACTCCGAGATGGTCGATGCGCAGGTCGAGGGTCGGGGTTACTGAAGGCGCAATATCGTCGCTGCAGACTGCTGACAGACCCAAGGTCTGGTCGAGTAAGACGGTAACGGCACCGCTGTGCAGGATGCCGGTGGTGGGATCCCCCACTAGTTCATTCTGGTAAGGCAGCCGCAGGGTCAGTGCATTACCCGCAATGGAATGCAGCGCGACACGCAGACCTCTGGTGTGGGGTATGAAGTCGCCCATCATGTTGATGAAACGTGTTTTCTCTTCAAGGCTGAGGGGTTCCACGCACGCCTCTCGTGAAAAAAAGAGCGCTAAATATGAACCAAACGGCGTGAAATGGCCATTCCCCAGATGGGAAATGGCCATTCGGTATGAAAAGTTTCCCCGCTACGTTGGCAGGTTGACAGCTTACAGCAGGGGTGCGATGACGAGGCTGACAATTGCCATGACGTTGATCAAGATATTCATGGAAGGCCCGGACGTATCCTTGAAAGGATCACCCACGGTGTCACCGACTACCACGGCTGCATGTGTATCGGATCCCTTACCGCCCAGATTGCCTTTTTCCACGTATTTTTTCGCATTGTCCCAGGCGCCGCCGGCGTTCGCCATCATCAGTGCCATCAGTACACAGCCCAGCAAGGCGCCACCTAACATGCCGCCAAGGGAGGCGGCACCCAGGCCGAAACCCACGATGATGGGCGCGGCAACCGCGATAGCACCCGGCACAATCATGCGACGTAAGGCGGCACTCGTGGCAATATCAACACACTTGGCGGTATCGGGCTCTGCCTTGCCATCCAGCAACCCAGGAATTTCCCGGAACTGTCGTCGGATCTCGTTGATCATATCGAAGGCAGCCTCACCCACGGCTGTCATAGTAATGGAGGCGATCAAGAATGGAATCGTACCGCCGATAAACATACCAACCAGCACTACCGGATTTGAGAGCTCCAGTGAGAAGCCGGGATTTTGTAGCTGAATCGTTTCTACATAGGCCGCGATGATAGCCAGCGCAGCCAGTGCAGCGGCACCGATGGCAAAGCCCTTGCCGATAGCGGCTGTGGTATTGCCCACTTCGTCCAGACCGTCAGTGATCTTGCGGATATCTTCACCCATACCTGCCATTTCGGCAATACCGCCTGCGTTGTCAGCCACGGGCCCATAGGCATCAATGGCCATGGTGATACCAACTGTGGCTAACATGCCTACGGCGGCAATGCCGACGCCGTATAGACCCGACAAATAGGTGGATATGAAGATGATTGCGGCGAGGAACAGTATGGGCAGTACGACTGATTGCATACCGACTGCCAGACCGGTAATCATGACCGTAGCGGGGCCGGTTTCGCCGGACTTCGCGATTTTCTCTACCGGTGTCGAACCGGTGTAGTACTCGGTAATGAGACCGATCAGGACACCGCCAACCGCGCCACATAATACCGACCACCAGATGTTGGAATCCAGGCCCAGCGCACTGATGAGAAACCAGGCCATGAGGACAAATACAATCGGAGCCAGCATGGTCCCAGTGCGCAGCGCTGCCTCTGGTGCGGCACCAGAGCGTATACGCACTACCCAGATACCGACCAGAGAGGCCAGCAGGCCGATGCTGGCCAGGGTTAGCGGCAGGAACATCAGTGCCCCTTTCTGGTCGTCGCCGATGGCCATGGTGGAGGCAATCGCAATACAGGCGATCATGGAACCGACGTAGGATTCGAAAATATCGGAACCCATTCCCGCAATATCGCCCACGTTGTCACCGACGTTGTCAGCAATCACGCCAGGGTTACGGGGATCATCTTCAGGAATGCCGGCCTCTACCTTGCCGACAAGGTCGGCACCAACGTCTGCGCTTTTGGTAAATATGCCGCCGCCGACACGAGAGAACAGCGCGACGACTGAGCCACCCATACCGAAGCCGTGAATGGCATGCGCGGTAGCGGGATCACCGCCGAACAGCCAGTATACGCTGCCAAGACCGACCAGGCCGAGGGAGGCGACACACAAACCCATGACAGAGCCACCGTAGAAGGAAATGGACAGCGCCATACCCTGGCCGTGGTTTTGGGCGGCCACAGCGGTACGCACGTTTGCTTTCGTAGCGGCGAACATGCCCAGGTAGCCCGCGGTGGCGGAGGACAGTGCGCCTGCCAGGAAGGCGATGGCGGTATTAGTGCCCAACGCTATAAACAGGCCAACCAGCAACACGGCCGCAAACATAGCCAGCATTTTGTATTCGCGCTTCATGAAGACCATCGCGCCCAGGTGAATCTGATCACCGATTTTCTTAACGGCACCGTCCCCGTGGTCGTGACGGGTCATAATGTGGTAAATGAAAAAAGCTATCGCCAAGCCTGCTAGACCTAGAATTGGCGGCAGTGCAAAGTATTCACTCATAGTTTACTCCGGACTAAAAACGGGAACTTATCATTATTCAGGGCTAAACAGCCCCGCATGCTACCTAACTTGGGACGACAGTGACAAGTAAAAACGTGATGGGCTGCCAGCACTTAGGGGTCCAAGATTCGGTAGGGCGTCACCACTGACGGCCCGATTGAAAAAAGACACGAGGTTCTGTCGCCACCCCCGCTAGCGGGGTCGGTGGTGAGCGTGCAATCGGCAGGAGGGCACATGATACACACGGAAGACAGCTTCATCGGTGCGCGAGGGCACCTGATCTACTTTCAAATCTGGGCGCCGCAAGTTGAACCCAGCGCATTGCTACTGATCTGTCACGGCCTGGGCGAACACAGTGCGCGTTACACGGCGTTGGCGCACTATTTTGTCGCTCGCAATTATGCGGTGGCTGCGTTGGATCAGACTGGTCATGGTAATTCCGCGGGGACACCGGGGTTTGTGCATGCTTTTGACGATTATGTGGCAGACCTGGGTACATTCCACAACGTGCTTGCACAACGTCACGCTGGAGCAACACAGTTCTTGCTCGGACACAGCATGGGCGGTCTTGTCGCCGGACATTATTTGCTGCAATGCCAAGACCGCCTCAGAGGCGCGATTTTGACGGGTGCCGCGCTGCGTACGCCCGACCAACCGGGTCGTTTGCTGCGGTTGATCATTCGTCTGTTAGCACGAGTAACACCGGGTCTCGGCCTCCACAAACTGGACCCTCGCGGCGTGAGTCGTGACGCCGAGGTGGTGAAGAGCTATGTCGAGGATCCAAGGGTGTTTCACGGAAAACTAACCGCGCGACTGCTGCGGGAGTTTTTCGCTGCAATGGCCGCGCTGGAGCAGCGAGCGGGTGCACTGACCGTTCCGCTGCTTCTGCTGCACGGGGGAGAAGACCGTATGGTGTTACCGCAAGGTTCCGAGATTCTTTACCGTCGCGTTAGCAGTGACGATAAAACCCTGAAGATCTATCCTGGCCTGTATCACGAGATACTGAATGAGCCTGAAAAGGATGACGTGCTGACGGAGGTGTTGAACTGGTGTGAAAATCACCGGGCGTAGGGGCTCAGGTCGGACAAATTTTGATCAAAAGTAGAAGGGTACGTATAATCGTCAGCCCGCGATGCAGCGAGCACCGTCAAGGCGTGAAACTGTGACAGACCAGCAACAGTATGATGTGATTGTGATCGGTGGTGGCCATGCGGGCACGGAGGCGTGCCTGGCGTCGGCGCGAATGGGCTGTCGAACGTTATTGTTGACCCACAGCATCGACACACTCGGCCAGATGTCCTGTAATCCCGCCATAGGTGGTATCGGTAAAAGCCACCTGGTGAAGGAGGTGGACGCACTTGGCGGCGCAATGGCGCTGGCTACCGACCGTGCCGGCATCCAGTTTCGAGTGCTCAATCGGCGCAAAGGGCCTGCAGTGCGGGCTACCCGCGCCCAAGCGGACCGGGGTCTGTACAGGGATGCAATCCGCCAGATTCTCCAGAGCCAATCCCAGCTGTGGATCTTCCAGCAAGGCGTGGATGACCTATTGATCGAACACGGCAGGGTGGCGGGCGCCATTACCCAGGCGGGGCTGGTGTTCAGAGCGCCCCGGGTGGTGTTGTGTACGGGAACGTTTCTGGGTGGAAAGATCCATATCGGGCTGGAAAGCAATGCAGGCGGGCGGGCGGGTGATCCGCCGTCCAATGCCTTGGCGCAGCGATTGCGCGAATTGCCCTTGCGGGTGAAGCGCTTGAAAACTGGGACTCCCCCGCGCATCGATGCGCGCACTGTCGATTTTACTGACCTGGCACAGCAGTGGGGCGATCAGCCCGAACCTGTGATGTCCTACCTCGGCCGTGTCGAGGAGCACCCCGATCAGCAGTGTTGCTGGATAACCCACACCAACGAACGTACCCACGATATTATACGAGCGGGTCTGGATCGCTCGCCAATGTTCACCGGAGTTATCGAGGGGATCGGGCCCCGCTACTGTCCCAGTATCGAGGACAAGATTCACCGCTTTGCGGATAAGGATGCACACCAGGTGTTTATTGAGCCCGAGGGGCTGAATACCAGGGAGCTTTATCCCAATGGCATTTCTACCAGCCTGCCTTTTGACCTGCAGCAGGCGATGGTGCGTTCGATACACGGTTTTGAGAATGCCCATATCACGCGCCCGGGGTATGCCATCGAGTACGACTTTTTTGATCCCCGCGACCTCAATGCCTCGCTGGAAACAAAGGCGTTGCCTGGCTTGTATTTTGCCGGCCAGATCAATGGCACGACCGGCTATGAGGAGGCTGCTGCACAGGGGTTGTTGGCTGGTCTAAATGCGGCGTTGGCGGTGCGTGGTGAGCGACCCTGGTGTCCACGGCGAGATGAAGCATATATTGGTGTGCTGATTGATGACCTGATTACCCGGGGTACGATTGAGCCGTATCGGATGTTCACGTCCCGCGCCGAGTATCGGTTGTTATTGCGGCAAGATAACGCCGACCTCAGGCTGACTGAGCACGGTCGCGCCCGTGGGCTTGTTGGTAACGTGCGCTGGGCGCGGTTTGAAGCTAAACGTGAGGCGATAGAAAAGGAAAAAATACGACTCGCTGCCAGTTGGGTTCGTCCCGGCAGCCCTCAAGCCCGCGCTCTTGAAGTCAAGGTACGTAGCCCGATCAGACGCGAGTATACCTTAGCGGAACTGCTAAAACGGCCGGAGCTGAGCTATGACGACCTTGTCTGCGAGGCGGGAGAGCCCTGCCCGGACCGGCAGGCCGCGGAGCAGGTTGAGATTCAAATTAAATACGCCGGCTACATCGACAGGCAACAAGAGGATATCGCTAGAGTGCGGCGCAATGAACATACCGCCCTGCCCGCTGACCTTGACTACGCGGCGGTGGATGGCCTGTCCAATGAGGTGAAGCAGCAATTGGGCGATGCGCGCCCGGACACGCTCGCTCGGGCTGGTCGGATACCCGGGGTGACACCGGCAGCCGTTGCCTTGTTGCTGATCCACCTGAAGAAGCAAGGTGTTTTGCCGGAGCAACACTCCGATAACGACCGCAAGCTGGCCTGAGTTGGTCCAGTCTCTGGACACGCTGCTTGCGCATGGGAGTGACCAGTTGGGGCTCTCGCTGGAGCCGGAACAGCGGGCCCAGCTGCTGGAGTACCTCACGCTCCTGGCTCGCTGGAACAGGGCTTACAATCTGACAGCGGTGCGCGATGAGCGCCACATGGTGACCCGGCACCTGTTAGATAGCATAGCCGTTTCACCGTTTTTGTCCGGGAAACGCTTTATTGATGTTGGCACCGGGCCCGGCCTGCCCGGCTTGCCGCTAGCGATCATCCACCCGCGGCAGAACTTTCATTTGTTGGATAGCGGCGGCAAGAAGACCCGTTTTCTTTTTCAGGTGAAAACTGCCCTTTGCTTGGATAATATAGTTGTCCATCAGGCACGAGCGGAGGCCTTCCAGGCAGACCAGCCTTATGACGCGGTGCTGTCCAGGGCATTCGCCAGCTTGCAGGCTATGGCGGCAATGTGTCGCCACCTGCTGGCAGTCGGCGGGCGGTTTCTTGCTATGAAGGGCGCCTTTCCCGCGCGGGAGCTTGACCACATCCGTCGGGCTTACAGTGAAATCAAGGTGCATTCGCTGGACATCCCGGGTTTGGCTGAGCAGCGGCATCTGGTAGAGATCGCGCTGCCACAGGATACTTAACGTTTCTGCCAGGGGCAGTCGATTGACCAGAATTACCGCTGTAGCGAACCAGAAAGGTGGGGTTGGCAAAACCACAACCTGTGTGAACCTCGCCGCGTCACTTGCCGCGATGAGACAACGCGTTCTGTTAGTGGATCTTGATCCTCAGGGCAATGCTACGATGGGCAGCGGCGTCGATAAATATGCGGTGGAGCAGAGCATCTACGATGTGCTGGTGCATCGTGCCCCGGTGCGCCGAGTTGCCCAGCCGGCCGGGGCCAGTGGTTACAATGTCGTGCCAGCCAACGGTGATCTCACCGCGGCGGAGGTGGAGCTTCTGCAAGTGGAGCAGAAGGAAGGGCGTCTGCGCGCTGCCCTCTCGGAGGTCACTGGCGATTACGACTATATTCTGATTGACTGCCCCCCTTCCCTTAACATGCTCACCATCAATGGCCTGGCAGCAGCTGACGGCGTCATCATCGCCATGCAGTGCGAGTATTATGCGCTGGAGGGTCTAGCGGCCTTGCTGCGCACCGTAGAGGGTGTGGCAGAGAGCTTGAACGCGGGTCTGGAGTTGGAGGGAATCTTGCGCACAATGTACGACCCACGTAACAGCCTTAGCACCGATGTATCGAAGCAACTGCGCGAGCACTTTGGCGAAAAAGTCTATCGCACTGTAGTGCCAAGGAATGTGCGTCTTGCGGAGGCACCGAGCCATGGTTTGCCTGCAATGTATCATGACAAGCATTCTCGTGGTGCCAAAGCCTATATGGCGCTTGCCGGGGAGATCATCCGAAAAGCAGAGCAACAGGCTGCACCGTCGACCGGTAATGCGGTAGCGACCTAAGAAAACGGAGAAAGTTGATGTCGGCAAAAAAAAGGGGCTTGGGTCGAGGGCTGGACGCCCTGTTGGGGGCCGGCCAGCACGTTCAGGATGTCGCAGCCGGCGCTGCCCCTGCGGGCGATCAAACGCATGCGCTTGATGCGTTGCCCGTGGATTTGATTCAGCGAGGCAAGTATCAGCCGCGCCGTGATATGGATCAGGACGCGCTGAGGGAGCTGGCAGAGAGCATTGCGGCCCAGGGCATTATGCAGCCCATCGTGGTCCGACCGCTCTCCGACCAGCGCTACGAGATTGTCGCTGGCGAGCGTCGCTGGCGTGCGGCACAGATGGTGGGGCTGGAATCGGTTCCAGCGGTGATCCGCGACGTGTCTGACCAAGCGGCGATTGCCATGGCGCTGATTGAGAATATCCAGCGGGAGGATCTGAACCCTATTGAGGAGGCGGCTTCCTTGCAGCGGTTACAGCAGGAATTTGAGTTGACGCAGCAGGAGGTGGCGACCGCTGTGGGGAAATCGCGTTCAACCGTAGCCAACCTGATGCGTTTGATGACCTTGCAGGAGGACGTGCGCAAGTTATTGGAACACGGCGACCTGGAAATGGGTCATGCGCGGGCATTACTGGGCCTGGAGGGCAGTGCACAATCTATGACGGCACGCACGGTTGTTGGCAAGGGCTTGACCGTGCGCCAGACGGAATCGCTCGTCCGGCGTGCGGTGCAGAGCGGCGCCCGCAGCGTTGCGCCGAAAACATTGGATCCCAATATTCGCCGCCTGCAGGACGACTTGTCGGAGCGTCTTGGTGCGGCGGTGGCGATTAAGCACGGCGCGAAGGGGAAGGGAAGGCTAGTGATCACATATAACAGCCTCGACGAACTAGACGGCATCCTGGGTCACATTAAGTAACGGGTGTGGTGGGGTCTCGATGGGGCGCAGAAACCCCACGATATAGTAGCTCCTATCAGCGCAAGCACAAGATGGTGTGACCGTGGTGATTCGGCGAAAAAATCTGCTATAAATTGCGCCGATCGTGTCGCGATCGGCGCTGAATTTTAAACAGTCAGCGCTCATCTGCCGGTTGAACCGGTTCTGCAATCACCCTATAATGCGCGCCCGTAACGAGGATGAACTTCGTGTGGCAAATGGCATGGGGAGGATCGAAAGGCGCCGATGCATGGTGCTGAGGTGAAGCGCCCTCCCATCCACCGAATCACCTTGGCTCAATTGGCTTTCCTTGTCCCGCTGTGTCTCATGCTTGCCGCGTCGGATGGGGTTTGTGCGTACTCGGTACTGGCGGGCGGACTGATCGCTATAGTACCGCAGGCCTGGTTTGCGCGCATGGCGTTTCGACGGCGCGGTGCGCAGGCTGCAAAGGCCATTGCGCGCTTTAGCTACATGGGGGAATTGGGCAAGTTTGTGCTGGCAGGCGCAGGTTTTGCCGCTGTATTTGCCACGGTGCGTCCCATAGATGGTGCAGCAGTTTTCGCTGGGTATATCGCGATGCTGATGCTACAGATAACTGGAAGCTGGCTGTTGTTGCGGCAACGACCGGTGAGATAATGTAACTGCAAGAGTTAAATTTAGATGGCAGCCGAAGGCGAAGCGCTCACAGTTTCCGGATACATCACCCACCACCTAACCAATCTGACTTACGGCAAGTTGCCTGCCGGTTTTCAGCGTTACGACGGCAGTGTTGTCGACGAAGGAGGGCTGTGGACCTTTGCTCACGGTGGCGTTGAAGCGTCTGCGATGGGCTTCGCTGCCATTCATGTCGACTCCATGGGCTGGTCTATTGGCCTTGGTATTGTTTTTTTTCTTCTGTTTCGAAATGTGGCGAAAAAAGCGCGAGCGGGCGTGCCCAGTGGTCTGGTCAATGTGATCGAAATGATCGTCGAGTTTGTCGACAATACCGTTAAAGATACCTTCCATGGCCACAATAAGTTGGTTGCACCTCTCGCGCTTACGGTATTTGTTTGGGTGTTCTTAATGAACCTGATGGACCTGATCCCGGTCGACCTGTTTCCAGAACTCCTGCTGGCATTGGGGGTGCCGTATCAGAAGATTGTGCCCTCAACGGATCCGAATATTACGATGGGGATGGCAATCGGCGTTTTTGTGCTGATGTTGTTCTACTCGGTAAAGGTCAAGGGGTTCGGTTTTGCGAAGGAGCTGACCTTGAACCCATTTAAGCCCCCCAGTAAAGGGCCACTCATTGTCATCGCGCCGGTATTGATTGCGCTTAACCTGTTTATGGAAGTGGTTGGCCTGCTGGCGAAGCCCTTTTCTCTTGGCATGCGGCTGTTTGGCAATATGTATGCAGGGGAAATGATCTTTATCCTCATAGCGGCGCTGTTCAGTGCCGGCTGGCTGTGGCTGGCGCCAGCCGGCGTGATGCAACTTATCTGGGCGGGCTTTCATATTCTTGTTATCACCTTGCAAGCTTTCATCTTCATGGTGTTAACGATTGTGTATCTGAGCATGGCTCATGAGGACCATTGATAACGGTTTTAATCCAACCCTGATCTTGAACGATAGGAGATAGAAATGCCTGAATTAGTCTATGTAGCAGCGGCCATCATGATGGGCCTGGGTGGCCTGGGTGCCGCCATTGGTGTGGGCCTGCTGGGCGGCAAACTGATCGAAGGATCTGCGCGCCAGCCTGAGCTTGCCCCGAAGCTGCAGGTAACGTTCTTCCTGGGCGCTGGCCTGGTGGATGCGATTCCTATTATCGGTGTCGGCATCGCCATGTTACTTATTTTTGTAACCGCGCCGGATATTGCGGCCCAGGCAGCCGAAGCGGCGATTGTGGCTGCAGAAGTAAGGCAGTAATTAGCTGCAGGATGGTACACGTGGCGATTGCCATGGTCCCTGTAAATCAGTGAGGAGCCAAGCGTGAATATAAACCTTACGCTGTTCGGGCAGATGTTCGCTTTTGTCATCTTCGTGTGGTTGTGCATGAAGTACATCTGGCCCCCAATCCTGGCCGCCATGGCGGAACGGGAGAAGAAGATTGCGGATGGACTGGCCGCGGCAGACCGTGCCAGCCAGGACCTTGAGTTGGCCCAGGAGAAAGCTGTGGAGCGTCTCAAGCAAGCGAAGGAAGAGGCGGCCGGCATCATCGATTCGGCCAATAAACGGGCTAACCAGCTCGTCGAGGAGGCGAAGGATACTGCTGTGGTTGAAGCCGATCGGGTAAAAGCTGCCGCGCAAGCTGAGATAGAGCAGGAGACCAACCGTGCGCGCGAGCAACTTCGGAGCCAGGTTGCGGCTTTGGCGCTGGCCGGTGCGGAGAAAGTACTGGGTGCTTCTATCGATGAGAGTGCGCACCGCGATCTGGTTGAAAAACTGGCATCAGAGTTGTAGACCGGGGACTTCATGGCGGAATTAAGCACACTGGCCCGACCCTATGCCAAAGCGGCATTTGAATACGCGCTGGAGAAGGATGCGCTGTCGGCGTGGTCCCAACAGCTTGCGACTGCGGCGGCGGTTGCAGCAAATGATGGCATGGCGCGGGTGCTGGATAATCCGGAGCTTACCAATGAGCAACAAGCACAGGCCATGAATGAGGTGTGCGGCGATAGCACGGGCTCGGCGCTTAAAAGCTTTGTCCGCATCTTGTCGGTAAATAAGCGGCTGGCTCTGTTGCCGGAGATCAGTAAACAGTTCGAATTGTACAAGGCCAACCAGGAAAAAGCGGTGGATGTAGAGGTAATTTCAGCCTTTGATCTCCCTGCAGTCACCGTAGGTAAATTGGCAGATGTGCTGGGTAAAAAACTTGAGCGCCAGGTGAAAGTCAGCTCCGTCACGGATAGTGGGCTGCTGGGCGGTGTATTAATCAGGGCTGGCGATACGGTTATCGACGGCTCCGTGCGTGGCAGGCTGAACAAGCTGGCCGAGGCATTGAACTCCTGACACTAATTTCCTGTTACGACAGGACACAGGATTGAGGAACAAAGCATGCAGCAACTGAATCCATCTGAAATCAGCGAGATTATCAAATCGCGCATCGATTCACTCGATGTGACGCCTGAAGCCCGTAATGAGGGCACGGTCGTCTCTGTAACGGACGGCATCATCCGCATCCATGGTTTGGCCGATGTGATGTATGGCGAGATGATTGAGTTCGAGGGCGGCGTTTACGGTATGGCGCTGAACTTGGAACGGGACTCCGTCGGCGCGGTGATCCTAGGCGACTACAAGAGCCTGGCCGAGGGTCAGAGTTGCCGCTGTACTGGCCGTATTCTGGAGGTGCCGGTAGGGCCTGCGTTGCAGGGCAGGGTGGTCAATGCACTGGGCACACCCATTGACGGCAAGGGACCTGTCAATACCACCGCGACCGATGCATTGGAAAAAGTTGCGCCGGGTGTTATTGCGCGGCAATCCGTCGATCAGCCCGTACAGATCGGGCTGAAAGCGATTGACTCGATGGTGCCTATTGGGCGTGGGCAGCGCGAACTGATTATTGGTGATCGCCAAATAGGAAAGACTGCCATCGCCATTGATGCCATCATCAACCAGAAGGGTACCGGCATCAAATGCATCTATGTGGCGGTTGGTCAGAAGGCTTCTTCGGTTGCTTCGGTAGTGCGTAAATTGGAAGAGCATGGAGCAATGGAGCACACGATCATCGTCGCAGCCAATGCGTCTGATCCGGCGGCGATGCAGTATCTGGCTCCCTTTGCCGGGTGCTCTATGGGCGAGTACTACCGCGACCGCGGTGAAGACGCCCTTATTATTTACGACGATCTGACCAAACAGGCTTGGGCCTATCGCCAGATTTCTCTGCTGTTGCGCCGCCCGCCGGGCCGCGAGGCCTACCCGGGCGATGTGTTCTACCTTCACTCGCGTCTACTCGAGCGCGCTGCGCGCGTTAACGCGAATTACGTGGAACAGCAGACTAACGGTGAGGTGCAAGGACAGACCGGGTCTCTCACCGCTCTGCCCATTATTGAAACGCAAGCTGGTGACGTATCTGCCTTCGTGCCAACTAATGTCATCTCGATTACTGACGGCCAAATCTTTTTAGAGTCGGGCATGTTCAATGCAGGTATCCGGCCGGCCATGGATGCGGGCATATCGGTTTCCCGTGTAGGTGGTGCGGCACAGACAAAGATAATGAAAAAGCTGTCCGGAGGTGTGCGCACCGCGCTGGCGCAATATCGTGAATTGGCCGCCTTCTCGCAGTTTGCCTCAGACCTGGATGACGCAACAAAGGCCCAGCTCGATCATGGTGAACGGGTGACGGAACTGATGAAACAGAAGCAGTATTCGCCGCAGTCTATTGCTGAAATGGGGTTGGTCCTGTACGCCGCGAATGAGGGCTATTTGAATGATATCGAGGTGAGCAAGGTGGGTGATTTCGAAAGTGCGTTGTTGTCTTATATGCATGCCGAGCACGGTGACCTTATGAACGGCATCGTGGAAAGCGGTAATTATAACGATGAGATCGAGGCGACCTTCAAGTCTGCGATCGAGACGTTCAAGTCCACCCAGACCTGGTAAATCGATATGGCAGCTGGAAAAGAGATCCGCACCAAGATCGCCAGTATCCAGAGCACACAAAAAATTACCAGTGCGATGGAGATGGTCGCTGCGAGTAAGATGCGTAAGGCACAAGATCGCATGCAGCTGGGAAAACCCTATGCCCGCCGTATCCGTTCAGTCGTTGGCCATCTGGCAAACTCTGCGCCTGAGTATCGCCACATCTTCATGGAGGAACGCACAGTTAAGCGAGTGGGGTACATTGTTGTTTCCACCGATCGCGGACTTTGTGGTGGCCTGAACATCAACCTGTTCAAGTCCACGGTCAAATCGATGAAAGAGTGGGCGGACCAGAATATCGAGATTGATCTGTGTCTGGTGGGAGCCAAGGGCGCGGCATTTTTTGGCAGCTACGGTGGGAATGTCACAGCGGCGGTGAGGGACATGGGTGAGGAGCCCAGCCTCGCTGACCTGATTGGTGGCGTCAAAACGATGCTCGATGCCTATGAAGCGGGCACCATTGATCGAATGTTTCTGGTGAGTAACCAGTTCGTTAATACGATGACCCAGAATCCTACGGTGGAACAACTCCTGCCCCTGGAGGCGGATAGTTCTGATGAGATGAAACACCACTGGGACTACATATATGAGCCCGATGCGAAAGAGCTACTGGAAGGATTGTTAACGCGCTATATAGAGGCACAGGTTTACCAGGCGGTGGTAGAAAACGGCGCCTGTGAGCAGGCAGCTCGCATGTTGGCAATGAAAAACGCAACGGAAAATGCGGGTGAGCTTATCGACGACTTGCAATTGGTGTACAACAAGGCACGCCAGGCAGCGATAACCCAGGAGCTTTCGGAAATTGTCAGTGGCGCTGCGGCGATCAACTAAACCTGGCCGCAGGCAGTCCGACAAGGCGACAGGAAACTGGATTGAAACGTGACGAAGGGTGATACCGCCGATATGGCGGGCCGTCGTCAGCAAGAACTGAATTTTGATATAGAGGATCCGAACATGAGTAGCGGACGAGTCGTACAAATCATCGGTGCTGTCATCGACGTGGAATTTCCCCGAGATAGCGTGCCGCAGGTTTACGATGCACTGAAGGTCACTGAAAAAGACACCACACTTGAAGTGCAGCAACAGCTGGGCGACGGCGTGGTGCGCTCTATCGCATTGGGTTCCTCTGAGGGTTTGAGCCGGGGTTTAACGGTCGAAAATACCGGTGCGCCTATCTCGGTGCCTGTGGGCACTGAGACACTGGGCCGTATCATGGATGTGCTGGGCAATCCGATTGATGAGTGCGGGGATATTGGCGAGAAGGAACGCGCGCCTATTCATCGTGATGCGCCAACCTATGAGGAGCTTGCTGCAGCGGAGGAATTGCTTGAAACCGGTATCAAGGTGATTGATCTTGTTTGCCCATTCGCCAAGGGCGGCAAGATAGGCCTGTTTGGTGGGGCAGGTGTTGGCAAAACCGTGAACATGATGGAGCTGATCAATAATATTGCGACGGAGCACTCGGGGCTGTCCGTATTTGCTGGTGTTGGGGAGCGAACCCGTGAAGGCAACGACTTTTATTTCGAGATGCAGGAATCGAATGTTGTCGACGTGGAAAACTTCAGTAACTCCAAGGTAGCGATGGTCTATGGCCAGATGAATGAGCCACCCGGCAACCGCCTGCGGGTAGCTTTGACGGGCCTGACCATGGCGGAGAAGTTCCGCGACGAAGGCCGAGACGTGCTGTTGTTCATTGACAATATCTACCGTTATACGCTGGCAGGCACTGAGGTGTCTGCCTTGTTGGGTCGTATGCCCTCCGCTGTGGGTTACCAGCCGACTTTGGCGGAGGAGATGGGAGTATTACAGGAGCGGATCACTTCAACCAAGGTAGGATCGATTACCTCTATTCAGGCAGTATACGTGCCTGCGGACGATCTGACAGACCCCTCGCCGGCAACGACCTTCGCTCACCTTGACGCAACGGTGGTTCTGTCAAGAGATATCGCGGCGAAAGGCATTTATCCAGCGGTGGATCCGTTAGACTCTACCTCTCGCCAGCTTGATCCGCTGCTGATCGGTAACGATCACTACGAGACAGCCCGAGGCGTGCAATCCGTGCTCCAACGTTATAAGGAGTTGAAGGATATTATCGCCATTCTCGGAATGGATGAACTGTCCGAGGAAGACAAGCAGACGGTAGATCGCGCGCGGAAGATCGAGCGGTTTTTGTCTCAGCCCTTCACCGTGGCCCAGGTATTTACTGGCTCGCCTGGCAAGTACGTGTCACTGAAAGATACTATTGCTGGATTCAAAGGAATCCTGGCGGGAGAGTACGATCACCTGCCCGAGCAGGCCTTTTATATGGTTGGCGGTATCGAAGAAGCTGTTGAGAAAGCAAAGAGCCTGTAAGCAGTTAGGTAGAGAGACCGGTTTATGGCAATGACAATTCACTGTGACATCGTCAGCGCGGAGGAGGAAATTTTCTCCGGCCTGGTCGAAATGCTCGTCGCGACAGGCGAGATGGGCGAGCTAGGTGTTGGCTACGGCCACGCGCCGCTGCTGACGGCGTTGCTGCCTGGACCGGTGCGCATTATCACCCAGAGTGGTGATGAAGAGGTTTACTATGTGTCAGGTGGCTTCCTGGAGGTGCAGCCCGGCGTCGTCTCCATTTTAGCGGATACGGCTCTTCGGGCTGGCGACGTGGACGAGGCGGCAGCGGAGGAGGCGCGTAAGGAAGCGGAACACGCATTGGCCAACCAGACCGGAGACTTCGATTACGGCCGCGCCTCTGCTCAGTTGGCGGAGGCGGCTGCGCAGCTTGCCACGCTGCGCAAACTAAAGAACAGGGCGGGGCGGGGCTAGAAAGCCTCTCATTCTCTTTGTGTCAAAGACCCCGGCAAGTTCGGGGCCTTCATTGGTATGGCGGGCGCGGCGTCGAACAACAAAAAATGTTAGTCAGACACTGATTTCACACGTGACGGGAGTAAGGGTGTGTTTTGCTCGGCGACGGCTAGCCTCAGTAAGGTGTAATATCGTCGTGCTCGCTGCAAAAGTGCATGGTTTGATCCCGCGGTGTTCACTATCGACTACTTGCCAGCGCTTGCAGATTAACGTGACGGTCACAACCCCTGGGCGCTTTATGGCATAGTGTAAACCGCCGATGCAGAGGGCCAAGGAGAACAGGTTATGAGCGAAGCGACCGAACCATTGATTCAATCTCACCACGAAGCACTGCTGGCGTCCACGGTTATCGGTTGTCTGAGTACCCTGCGCCGAAAAGATGGCCGGGTATCTACCAACCCGGTGAGCTACCGTTGGAATGGTAAAGAGATTGAAATCAGCACTCTGAAAGGGCGTATGAAATATAAGAACATGGTGGCGGACCCTCGCGCTACGCTCTGTGTCGTTTCACCGGAGGACCCCATGCACTATGTGGAGGTCCGTGGCAGAGTGCGCCTCGTGGATGACCCTGACCGGGTACTTTTTACGGCACATTTTCGGGCAACTTCCGGCGGCATAGAGCCTCCCGATGGTATGGATCCACCGGGCTCGGAGCGATCCATGATATACCTTACTCCAGAACAGGTCTCCAGCCCTAAGCTGTACGGTGGGCAGTTCGATGATTTCGCGGAGAAGTTTCACTCAAAGCACTGACAGGTGCGGACACCTGGGCCTTTGGCGGTGTTACCGCGCTAGAGCAGTTCCCATAGGGTATCGAATAAAAGTTGTTGTGTTGAGGCAATAGCGGCGGAGTCGATGATTACCACCACCGGATAGTTCCGGTCTGCGAGGGTAATCATGGCGACCTTGGGTGGGTAAATGGCGATATAGCTGGCGTCCGTATCCACACTGGCGGGAAGCCACTTGCGTTCCGCCAGCTGTGCGTCGTCGCCGCCTTCGCCGACAGCAATTACGCGGACCCGAATCCCTTTTTGCACGCGCTGGCGAGTGAAATTTGGAAAGGGGCGGTACAGGTGTTGCCGCAGGGTCTTAGTGGAAATAACAGCATACCCCTTTTCTGCAAGACGTGCCGTGCTGTTCAGTATGTCTCGTAACACCAGTTCAACGCCGTCATCGCCTTCGTAGAAACGCACGTTGCCTGGGCTGAATTCCGGGCGGGCCTGTTTCAAACTGGGAATAATATCCCTGCGCAAGTCCGCCATAGCCTGGGCTAGGGCCTGTTGCTTACTTTCGCCAAGACTGAGTAAGCGCTCCGGGTCCTCGGCCTGAAAAACACGGCGGCGTCCTTTGGGCAAGTAACTTACTAGGCCCTTGGTGACCAGTTGTTTCAATGTTTCGTAGGTGCTGCCGCGGTTTATTCCTGCTTCCGCAGCGACGTCGCGAATGGAGGCGGGGCCCAACTTGTGCAGGGACTGGTAAACTTGTATCTGGCGCCGATCCAGCCCCAGCGCACCCAGCGTTTGTATTTTGCTTGTTGTCATTTTATTTGTGACAATTTGCGTTGCTTAAAGATAAACGCAATATAATATGCATTTATTCTTTCTGTGTTGTCAAAAATAAATGAAAAAAGAGGAGTCAGGTGGAACACACAGGTAAACCGCAAGCGTTGGAAGTTGTCATACTGGGGGCAGGTAAAGGCAGTCGAATGCAATCGGATCTGCCCAAGGTTCTCCATACTGTCGCCGACAGACCGCTGCTAGAGCATGTGGTCAATACCGCGCAGCAGCTCGATCCGCTAGCCATTCATGTGGTGCTCGGTCATGGTGGCGAGCAGGTCAAAGCGGCCCTGTCGAATTATGACGTGAACTGGGTGGTGCAGGACCGGCAGTTGGGGACAGGACATGCGGTGTTGCAGGCCTTGCCCGCTATCTCGCCGCACAGCGTTGTCCTCGTGCTTTACGGCGATGTGCCTCTGACGCCACTGTCCACCTTGCAGCAGTTGGTGGCGTTGGCGCAGGAGGGGCCTGCGCTATTGACCGCGAAGCTGCAGGATCCGCAGGGCTATGGCCGTATTGTGCGAGATGCAGTAGGAGCCCTGGTCGGTGTGGTGGAGCACAAGGATGCCAGTGCGCAAGAGCGCAGGATCAGTGAGATCAACACCGGGCTTCTTGCCGCGCCGCTCGCTGACTTTAATACGTACCTACCCAGGGTCGGTAACAGTAACCAGCAGCAGGAATACTATCTGCCCGACATGCTGGGTCTGGCCGTGCAGGAGGGAAAGTCGGTGGCAACCTGTCTCGCGAGGTCCGAACTAGAGGTTCTCGGGGTGAATGACAGGGTGCAGCTCAACCGGGTAGAACGCGAGTTTCAGCGCCTCCAGGCGGAAGGGCTGCTGCGTTCCGGCGTGAACATCGCCGATGTATCGCGGCTGGATATCCGCGGCACGCTGACCTGCGGTAACGGCGTGTTTATCGATGTTAATGTTGTCCTGGAAGGTGACGTTTTCCTTGGTGATCGGACATCAATCGGTGCTAATTGTGTTCTGCGTAACGTCCGTGTTGAGCGGGACACGTTGATACACCCGATGAGTCACCTGGAAGAAGTTGAGGTTGGAGCAGCTTGCAATGTTGGGCCCTTCGCTCGTCTACGCCCAGGTACTGTGTTGCAGGCGGGCGCCCGCGTGGGAAATTTTGTTGAGACCAAGAAGGCGACCATCGGAGAGGGCAGTAAGGTGAACCATCTGACGTATATCGGCGATTGCGATATGGGCGCAGGGGCCAATATTGGGGCGGGCACGATAACCTGCAATTACGATGGGGTGAACAAACACAAGACCAAGATAGGCGATGGAGTGTTTGTCGGCTCTAACAGCACCCTCGTTGCGCCGCTGAATATCGAGGCAGAAGCTTTTGTCGCAGCGGGCTCAACGATCACCTCTACAGTCGGTGAAAAGGATCTTGCTGTCAGTAGGGCGCGGCAGAGAAATATCCAGGGGTGGTGTCGTCCTGGAGAAAAAAACAAAAAGGATTGATTATGTGTGGCATTGTCGGTGCGGTCGCTCGTCGCGAGGTTTCTGAAATCCTGCTTGAGGGCTTGCGCCGCCTCGAGTATCGAGGGTACGACTCTGCGGGGATGGTGCTGATCGATGCTGAGCGGTCTCTTCGTTTACACAAACGCAAGGGGAAAGTGATGGCATTGGAGAGTGCCCAGGAAGAGGACCCGCTGCAAGGCAACACCGGTATTGCGCACACCCGATGGGCAACGCACGGTGAGCCGTCGGGAGAGAATGCGCACCCGCATGTGTCCGGTGAGCGCATTGCACTTGTACACAATGGAATTATTGAAAATCATGCTGCGTTGCGCGACGAGTTGGTCAATGGCGGCTACCAAATGTCTTCTGCCACAGACACGGAGGTAATTGTTCATCTGTTACACAGCAATATGCAAGATGGTGTCTCTCTCATGCAGGCGATGCAGAAGACAGTTGCTCGGCTCGAGGGGGCCTACGCATTGGCGGCGGTTGATTGCTTGAGCCCGGACACTGTGGTCGGCGCACGCAAGGGAAGCCCCCTGGTAGTGGGTGTCGGTATAGGTGAAAACTTTTTGGCATCAGACCAGATGGCCTTGCGACAGGTAACGGACCGTTTTATTTATCTGGATGAGGGAGACCTAGTCCAGGTAACACCCGATGATGTGCAGGTCCTCGACGCGCGTGGTGCCGCTATGGAGCGGCCAATCCATCGCATCACGGAAGCGCTCGAGTCCGCAGACATGGGTGAATTCGATCACTATATGCTGAAAGAAATTTTCGAGCAGCCTGAGGCTCTGGAAACAACTTTTGCAGGTGCCCTCGATGGCCAACAAATAGAAGAGCGGTTTGGAGACGGCGCTTCGGCGCTATTGGACAAAGTCGAAAGTGTTCAGATCGTCGCCTGCGGAACGAGCTACCACGCAGGAATGGTAGCGCGGTATTGGCTGGAGGAAGTTGCGGGTATCAGTTGTGAGGTTGAAGTAGCGTCTGAGTTTCGTTATCGCAAGCGCGTGCAACACGAGGGGACATTACTACTAGCTATTTCTCAGTCGGGTGAAACCGCTGACACCCTTGCTGCACTGCGTAACACGAGCGAGGGGGAGTTTGTTGGGAGTCTTGTTGTTGCCAACGTCGACAACAGTTCCTTGGTGCGTGAGTGTGATCTGGTGTTTCTGACGCGGGCCGGAGCGGAGATCGGTGTCGCATCTACCAAAGCCTTCACAACCCAGCTGGTTGCGCTTCTCATGTTGACGCTTACACTCGCGCGGCGCAGAGGAATGGCGGAATGCCGACAGAAGGAAATTATAGCGGCGTTATCGGAGTTGCCACAACAGGTGCGGCAAACGCTGGAATTAAACGACACTATTCAACAATTATCGCAGGCATTTATTCCGAAGCGGCACGCATTATTCCTTGGCCGCGGTATACATTATCCCATCGCCATGGAAGGCGCGCTGAAATTGAAGGAGATTTCCTATATACATGCAGAGGCGTATCCTGCGGGCGAGCTGAAACACGGACCGCTGGCCTTGGTAGACAATGATATGCCAGTGGTAGCAGTGGCACCCAACGATGAATTGTTGGAAAAACTGAAGTCGAATCTCGAGGAGGTACGCTCTCGAGGTGGGGAGCTTTTTGTTTTCGCAGATCGTGAGGCTGGATTCACTGATGAAGACCGGGTGCAGGTCTTATCGATACCGCACTGTCCGGAGATTATCAAGCCGATCGTTTACACCGTAGCGTTGCAGTTGCTCTCCTACCATGTCGCGGTACAGAAGGGCACAGATGTGGACAAACCGCGTAACCTGGCTAAGTCGGTTACGGTGGAGTGACAGACTCGCCGCGCTGCTATGCGGTTAATCTGGATTCGCGGCTTTATACTTTTTCAGTTCGGTATTGAACTGGCCTGCCAGCTCTTCTTCTGCAGATACGGACGCATTGTATTCTTCGTTGAGTTTCTGCAGTGCTTCGGTGAGCTCTGGGCCCGGGGAATCGCCTGATGCCGCAACCTCAGCTGCAGAGATCTTGGGCTCAAGGCAGGAGCGGTATGCGGTATTGCTTGCCTGGTAGGCCTTCACCGCTGCCTGTCCTTCCAACATCTGCTCAAGGTTAGAGGAGGCGCCATCGGGCAAGCCAGGAGTCTCTGGTGCTGTGCAGTCTTCGGCCATGCTCGCAGCGCTCGTTACGGCCAGGCCAACGAGGGCCAGCTTGATTGCATTTATCATTCAATGTTTCCCTGCTTGTTGATTGGCGGAGAAAAACAGTAGCAGGAGATTAGCCTCCTGCCAAGTCACAGAGGGTCTACTGCCTTCCCACCCACAGGTTGGATACCTGCGATTCAGACTCAAGTTTTCGGGCTACTGCTTCGGCGCTTTTCTTGTCATTCAGGCCAACAACCCTCACGCGATAATACGTTCTATCGCCCGTTGTGTTTGGCAGTACGACCACCTCGCCGCGCCCGGGGCTGAGTTTAGCGGCCCTATTCTGCGCCATGTCGGGGGAAGAATAGGAACCAAAGTTTACAAACCAGGGACCTACCGGCGTGGTCGATACGACTGGCTCGGGCGCGACAGCTTGCGGCTTGTCGACAGTCGCTGCAGTAGAGTCAGGTAGTGATTCGGCTGACGGAGTTGAAACCCCCGGCCCTGGGGCGCCCACGGCTTGGGTATTCTCCAGCGCGGCTATGACCTCCTTCAGCTCAAGGTTTTCCTGTGACAGGACGCTCGCTTCGCCCGCTAGGCTATCATAAGACTGTTGCAAGTTGCGCAGGGCGTCCCGCGCCTCAGTGACATCCGCTGCTGTGACGCCGGTGGCTAACGACGCACGCAGGTCTCTCAATTCTTTCTGCATGGCGGCGCGTTCCTGGAGTACGCCATAGGCGCCGACGATAAGTAGCACGCAGGCCACCACGGCGATAGCGATTAGCCGCATGGGCATGGATGGCCCTTCGCCTGCGTCGGTGTCGAAATAATCTTCATCGTCGTCCAGCCACTCCGTATCAGGGTTGTCTGTTTCTTCCTCCGCAGCGACCCCGGCCTTCAAAGGCACGGGTGCTGCGGGTTCTTCACCCGGGGCGCCTGACGTTCGGTCCCCACTCCAGGATGGGAACAGGTCTTCTTGATCGTCGTCTTCCGCGCTATAACCGGAAAAATAGTCTGTATCACGTTCGGGCTCCTCATATTCTTCAAGCGTTTCGTTATTAAAGCTACCGAAGGCGGGATAAAGCTGCCCAGCGCTGTCGGCAGGGCCTGGTTCAGAGCGAGAGGATCGAAAAATACTGGTCTCGGGCAGTTCCCTTTTCAGGTTCTTCATTGATCAGTCGCCCCTATTGTTATGTTGCGAAGTCGCTTAACCATCATAACAAAGGGGTAGTTTGATTTCGCGGCCGCCAAAGGACTGATTCAATGAAATAAGTTACTTTCTAGGGGGTTAATTTCGCTAAAATGGTGTGATGGATGTGTCCGACATACTGACTGGGCTGAACCTCGCGCAGCGCGAGGCCGTGGCGGCTGAGAGTCGGAATATGCTGGTGCTGGCTGGCGCGGGCAGCGGTAAAACGCGGGTGCTGGTGCATCGTATCGCCTGGCTGATGCGGGCGCAGGACTTCTCGCCCTGGTCTATCCTCGCGGTGACCTTTACCAACAAGGCCGCCAGGGAGATGCGCAGCCGAATTGAGGATATGTTGCAAACGCCCTCCCGTAGCCTTTGGGTGGGTACTTTTCACGGTTTGGCGCACCGACTTTTGAAAGCCCATTGGCAGGATGCCGGACTGCAACAGAACTTCCAGATTCTTGATGCGGATGATCAGTTGCGGCTAGTCAAGCGAGTGTGTCGTGAACTGGAGTTAGATGAGACCCGCTGGCCGCCGAAACAGGCTGTTTGGTACATTAACCAAGCCAAGGATGAAGGTCTGCGTGCAGCGCATGTTGACGCGCCTGCTAGGGACCGCTTTGCGCAGACAATGCTGCAGGTTTACCGGTCTTATGAAACAGCTTGTGAGCGGGCGGGTTTGGTAGATTTTGCCGAACTACTGCTGCGCGCGCATGAGTTGTGGCTGAAGTGTCCCGATGTATTGCGGCATTATCAAGGGCGCTTTCGTCAGATTCTTGTCGATGAGTTTCAGGATACAAACACGGTACAGTACGCTTGGCTCCGGGTGCTTGCTGCGGACCATATACCGGTTGTAGCTGTTGGTGACGACGACCAGTCAATTTACGGTTGGCGCGGGGCTAAGATAGAGAACATTCAGCGGTTTACACAGGACTTCAGTGATACGCACACCATTCGCTTGGAGCAAAATTATCGTTCTACTCAGACCATACTTCGCGCCGCTAATGAGGTGATTGCTCACAATGTAGGGCGTCTGGGCAAGGAACTCTGGACAGACGGTGCTGCAGGTGAACCCGTCAGTCTATACGCCGCATACAATGAGCAGGATGAAGCACGTTACGTTGTGGAGCAGGCAGAGCAGTGGTTGAAGCAGGGTTTCCCGCGTGCCTCGATCGCTATCCTGTACCGTTCAAACGCGCAATCACGGGTATTGGAAGAAGCCCTGATACAGGGCGAGATGCCCTACCGTATTTATGGCGGCCAGCGCTTTTATGAGCGCATGGAAATTCGCAATGCGCTGGCCTACCTGCGTCTATTGTTAAACCGCGGTGATGATGCTGCCGTGGAGAGAATTATCAATACGCCCCCCCGTGGTATTGGTGCAAGAACGTTGGACACGGTGAGGGAATGTTCCAGGACTCGCGATATACCGCTTTGGACTGCTATAGAAGCGGTATTGGTGGAGAAGCTATTACCCTCGCGGGCTCTGACTGCTTTGCAGGCGTTTACGGTGTTGATTAACGAATTGGACTCGGGTATCGAGGGGCTGGATTTGGAAGCGGCGGTGGACCTGGCTATCGATGCGTCCGGCCTGATTGAGTATCACAAAAAGGAAAAGGGAGAGAAGGGGCAAGCGCGGGTGGAAAACCTTGAGGAGCTGGGCAATGCGGCGCGACAGTTTACGCCAGAGGGTGAGGAATTCACGCCTCTGCAGCAATTCCTCGACCTGGCAGCGTTGGATGCGGGTGATGCACAGGCAGACGAACACGAAGATTGCGTACAGCTGATGACGCTGCACTCGGCGAAAGGCTTGGAATTTCCGCTCGTATTTCTTGTGGGTATGGAGGAGAACCTGTTCCCTCACCAGATGTCTCTGGATGAGAGCGGGCGCCTGGAGGAAGAGCGGCGGCTATGCTATGTCGGTATTACCCGCGCGATGGAAAAGTTGATTCTTACCTATGCGGAATGCCGGCGCCTGCACGGCAGTGACTCCTATAACACGCCGTCGCGTTTTGTCAGGGAGATACCGGCTGAGTTGCTACGGGAAGTGCGTCTGCACGGTACAGTAACACAGCCCGTCTCTAGCGCCTCCCGGGCGCAGGTACCGGAGACCGAACTGGTTTTGGGGCAGCGTGTCTACCATCAGACGTTTGGTGAGGGGGTCGTGGTAAACTTCGAGGGTCGTGGGGGTAGCGCCAGAGTAGAAGTTAATTTCGATACCGAGGGCGGTAAATGGTTGGTGCTGCAGTATGCCAACCTCCAGCTGATTTGAACGTGCTTGCATATTAAGAAAAAGGAAGACACAAGAATGGACTCCCGTGAGCAACGCTATACACCATTTATAATTCTGTCTCTAGTGGCAGCGCTCGTCGTGACGGTCGGACTCTGGGCGAAGGAGAAGGTGGCCGAGACGGGAGGGCGTGTTAGCCTGTCAGGTGACAGCGCAAGTGGGATGGAACGTTTTGAGTGGAAGATGATCACCACCTGGCCCAAAAATCTTCCGGGATTGGGTTATGCGGCGGAAAACTTCGCACGTTATGTTGACGAAATGAGTGCGGGGAGACTGAGAGTTAGTGTGCACGGGGCAGGAGAAATTGTGCCGGCCATGGAAGTCTTTGATGCGGTATCCCAAGGAGTAGTCGATGCAGGTCACGGCGCCGCCTACTATTGGAAAGGAAAAGTGCCAGCATCTGTTTTTTTCACCTCGGTTCCATTTGGTATGACGGCACAGGAGATGAATGGCTGGCTTCATTATGGTGGTGGAATGGAGCTGTGGCGAGAAGCGTATGCTCCGTTCAACCTTGTGCCTTTTGCTGGTGGAAGCACTGGTGTGCAGATGGCGGGTTGGTACAACAAGGAAATAAACTCGATCGAAGATATCGAGGGTTTGAATATGCGCATTCCTGGTCTTGCCGGTGAGGTCTTCGCGGAGGCGGGGGGCACCGCGGTGAGAATCGCTGGTGGCGAGCTGTACACGTCGATGCAGACGGGTGTGATTGATGCGCTTGAATGGGTAGGCCCCTACAATGATTTGTCGCTTGGATTTCATGAGGTGGCGGACTATTACTATTATCCGGGTTGGCACGAGCCGGGCGCGATGCTGGAGATTATCATCAACAAGGATTCCCTTGCGGCGTTGCCAGCCGATTTGCAGGCTATCGTGACGGTTGCGGCTCGGGCGGTGAATCAGGATATGCTGGACGAGTACACCGCGCGCAACAATGATGCACTGGGTAGCTTGATCGATGAACATGGTGTGCAACTGCGCAAGTTACCGGATGATGTCCTGCTCGCTTTGTGGGATAGCACCCGCGTGGCACTGGACAAATTGATTGAGAACGACCCTATGGCGGACAGGGTGTATGAATCATACAGTGATTTTTATCGCGGAGTGCGCAACTATCATCATATATCCGAGCAGGCTTATATCAATGCTAGGGACCGTGTGCTGGGTGATGCTAAATATTAGCGCAGAGCAGGCTAGCCCTTTATCGCCCGGGTGCGCCCATTCTTATCGATGGCAACGTAGACGAATTCACCCTCCGTCACCTTGATCGGCTCGCCGTCATGTTGGGAGTTAATCCAGACCTCCACGACGATGCGCACGGAACTGCGTCCCACCTCAAGTACATCACAGTAGCACGAAACGACAGCCCCGACATGCACTGGAGTAAGGAAAGCCATGCCGTTGATCGCAACTGTGGCGGCCCGGCCATCCGCAACATCCATGGCGGTTATCAACCCTGCAATATCCATCTGTGATAATAACCAACCACCGAAAATGTCGCCGCTGGCGTTGGTGTCTTTCGGCATGGCTACTGTCTGCAAGGAGAGCTCGCCGTGGGGTACCGGTGTGCTGTCTATATCGTTCATTGTACCTACCTGTTACCGATTGATTGCATCGTCATTTCACGGCCTCTGGTAACCAGGTCGCCATCCCCGGCATAAACCAGAGCGCCCCTATCAGGAGCAGCTGAAGAATTATAAAGGGAATGACGCCACGGTAGATAGCACCTGTGGGCACGGATGCCGGAGCGACACCGCGAAGATAGAACAGTGCGAAACCGAACGGAGGTGTGAGAAAAGAAGTTTGAAGATTGAGGGCAATCATTATCCCCAGCCATATCGGGTCGACACCCATAGCGAGCAGGATTGGGCCCACAATAGGTACAACGACAAAGGTGATCTCGATGAAATCCAGTATGAAGCCGAGCAGGAAAATCACTACCATTACTACAAGTGTGGCACCCATGGCGCCGCCGGGCATGCCCTCGAAGAGGCCGTGGATAAGCTCCTCTCCCCCAAACCCTCGAAAAACCAGGGAGAATACGGCGGCACCGATCAGGATCAGGAACACCATGCAGGTAGTTTCCAGGGTCGCGGTCAACGCTTCTTTCAGTCGTGGCAGGTTCATCTGGCGTTTGGCAAGCGCGAGCAACAGTGCGCCCATCGCACCGATGCCTGAGGCTTCCGTCGGTGTCGCTGCGCCGGCAAGTATGGAACCAAGAACCAATACAATTAGCGCCAGGGGGGGCATTAAGCCGCGCACTACTTCACCAATACGGATCGGTTCCGCTTCACTGGCCGGGGTGGATTCTGGCCTCATACGCGCCAGTAGCAGGAGGTAAAGGATGTAGAGGGCAACCAGAGCAAGTCCCGGTATTAGCGCGCCTATGAACAGGTCCCCAACGGATACAGTTTTGGGGTTGTAGATGTTCATGTTGAGTTGGGCTTGTTGGTAAGCGGTAGACAGAATGTCGCCCAGCAGAACCAGTGCGATAGAGGGTGGTATGATTTGTCCTAGTGTACCGGTGGCGCAAATAGTCCCGGTTGCAGCGGCCGGGCTATAGCCGTTCTTCAGCATACTGGGCAACGACAGCAGCCCCATGGTGACGACGGTTGCGCCCACGATACCCGTACTTGCGGCGAGAAACATACCCACTACAACCACGGAAATGGCGAGTCCGCCACGCAACCCACCAAATAATCGTGCCATGCACTGCAGTAGTTCCTCTGCAACTCGAGAGCGTTCCAGGATAGTGCCCATTAGAATAAACAGAGGGACGGCGATTAAAGTAATGTTGTTGATGGTGCCGAAGATACGGCCGGGCAACGCGGAGAGAAAATCAGCATCAAATACGCCCGTGAGGATCCCACCGGCTGCGAAGGCAAGCGCCGTTCCAGCGAGCGTGAATGCGACCGGATAGCCGAGCATCAGCAAGAGGCAGACTGTGAGGAAAAGGTAAATGGAGATATATTCCATCAGTGAGGCGGACCCTCTACCAGCTCGAGCGCGCTGCGCAGTATCTCCGCGATACCCTGCAGACTCAGGTTGACTGCCGCAAGGGGAATGAATGTTTTCAATATGAAAACAGCGGGAATGCCGCCCGGCTCGGGAGACACTTCTCGTATTGTCCAAGACTCTGCTACGTAGTCAAGGCTGCTGATCAGGATGAAAACACTCAGCGGCAACAAAAAAATAATGCCACCCAGGCTATTAACCCACGCCTTGTTGCGTGCGCTGAAGGAACGGTAGAAAATATCCACACGGACGTGTGCGCCGGTTTTCAATGCGTAGGCCGCGCCCAGCAGGAATAGACCCCCGTGCATGTAAATAACGCCTTCCTGAGCCAGGATAGAACCGATACTGAAGCCATAGCGCATGATCACGATTAGGGACGTTAATAACGCCATACCGAGACTGAGCCACGCCAGCAAACGGCCGCATTGATCCGTGAAGCCGTCGATGAGTTGCACGCAGGCGCGCAGGAAGGACATGGCAAACAGGTCTTTTTGATTATTCAGTCGCAGAGTATCATAGGTGTAAGGTGAAACGTTATTTCTCGCCTGATTTCAACTCTGGAAACGATATTATGTTGACTCTCATTTCTCCTGCCAAAACGTTGGACTTTGATTCACCATCCACCTCACGCAAGAAAACGCAGCCTGTTTTTCTCGATCGTGCCGAGGAACTTGTTGAAGAGGCCCGACGTTTGTCACCCAACGATATTGAGCGATTGATGGGCGTGAGCGAAAAGATTGCAGTTTTGAACCACCAGCGGTTCATGGATTGGGGGAGACCGTTTACCTTAAAGAACGCCAAGCAGGCGCTTCTGGCCTTCAAAGGAGATGTTTACGTTGGGCTTGAGGCGGATTCGCTCAACTCGGCACAACTGGACTTTGCGCAGAAGCACCTGCGCGTCCTGTCTGGGCTTTACGGCGTGCTGCGCCCCCTCGATCTTATCCAGCCTTACCGGCTTGAGATGGGGTTGGCGTTTGCAAATGCAGGCGGCAAGGACCTATACCAATTCTGGGGGGATAAGATTACGCGGGAGCTCGACAAAGCGCTTGGCAAATCGGGAACAAAAGTACTGGTGAATCTGGCGTCCAAGGAGTACTTCCGTGCTGTGCGCCCCGGGGCTCTGGATGCTGAGATAATTACACCCATGTTCAAGGACTGGAAGGGCGATCGCTACCGGGTAATCAGTTTTTTTGCCAAGCGGGCACGCGGTCAGATGGCGCGCTTCATTGTTGACCAGCAGTTGGGTGACCCTCGGGAGTTGAAGAAGTTTCGTGTTGACGGATATCGCTATAATAAGGCGGAATCTAGTGCCTTTGAGCTGGTTTTTACCCGTGATTCGGTACCGGGGAAGTAGACGGAACTGGAAAATGCTTGCCCGTCACTCGGGGTCGGAGGAGAAGTCCGGGTCTCGCTTTTCTAGGAAAGCCAGCATGCCCTCCATTTGGTGCTTCCCGCTGGAAACCTTGTGCACGGCTTGGCGTTCAATGGCCAGCGCTGCATCCAGTGTCGAATGCTCGGCTCCAACCACGCATTGCAGTACGCCTGCTACGGACCATGGCGGCATGGCTGCTAGTTCGTGAGCCAGCTCAAGCGCTTTTTCCTGCAATATAGCGTTGGGCCAAACCTCCTGCACCAGGCCGATCTCCAAGGCCTTTGGGCCAGATATTTTCTTCGCGCGAAGAATGATATCCAGCGCCTGGTCGCGGCCGACACAGCGAGCGAGTCGGGCGGTGCCGCCCCAGGCGGGAACTGTGCCAATATCGAGCTCAGGCAGCCCGATTTTCGCGCCGTGCTCGGCGGCGAGCCGGAAGTGACAGGCCAGCGGTAGCTCTAAGCCGCCGCCCAGGCAATAGCCGCGAAGTACGGCGATGACCGGTTTATGTAATTGCTCAATACGAGATAATACGCGCAATCGTTGGTCCAGTAGCGCATCAATGCTACCTTTTTGCTCTATGCCTTGGCCAAGTTGTTTGAGATGCATACCGACTGAAAAATGCTCCTCGCCTGCTCCGCGGATAATGATTACTCGCACACTGTTATCTTCCGCCAGCGTTGTGATGGTTTCCTCAAGCGCATCGATGAACTCTAGCGTCATACGGTTCATGGGTGCGTCATTATTGGTGATAATGACAACCGGGCCATCTTTTTCCAGAAGCAGGGCAGGCTTTTCGTCTTTCATCGTCGCTACCTGATCTCTCAATGCATTGCAGTATTACTTGAAGGGCAGCAACTCGGTAGTCGCCTGCCGGTAGTGTTCGTTGTGTTGTTGCTCGCGATGAGTGAAATCCGCCACGGCTGCCGAAAGTTCAGGATTTGCTATCCAGTGGTTCGACCAAGTGGTGATTGGGCGAAAACCACGCTGAATCTTGTGCTCACCCTGCGCGCCAGGGTCGAAGCGGCGCAACTTGTTAGCAATGCAATACTCGATTCCCTGATAATAGCAAGCTTCAAAATGCAGAAAATCGAGCTCCTCCTCGCAGCCCCAGTAGCGTCCGTATAATGTATCGCTTGATCGGAAGTAAAGCGCGGCGGCGACCGTTCGACTGCCAAGCCTTGCCTGAACCATGATGACCTGATCACGCAGATTGGCGGCGGCATCAACGAAAAAGTCGCGCGTCAAGTAGCCGCTGTGACCGCTGCGTTTTGCATAGGTGAGTTGGTAAAAGCGGTGGAACTGGTCCCAGTCGGCTTCGCTAATATCGTTTCCTTCCAATGTGTTCAGTTGCAGCCCCTGCTCGGCGACACGTCTTCGTTCTTTCTTTAGCGACTTGCGCTTGCGGCTATTAAAGGCTGACAGGAAATCTTCGAAGTTGTCATAGCCCTCGTTAAACCAATGAAACTGCGTCGCGAAGCGACGGTGCATGCCTGCAGCCAGTAACGTATCGCTGAGGTCTTCCTGCGGAAATAAAACGTGCCAGGAAGATAAGCCCTGCTGTAGCGCAAGGCTTTTCACCGCAGCGATGATCGCGTTAGTGCATTCATTCTTTTTTGCAGTTGGGTGCAAGCTCAGCCTGGGTCCTGTTGCAGGTGTAAAGGGTATGGCGGTGACAAGCTTGGGAAAGTAGGTGAGGCCACTCTGTCGCCAGGCATCGGACCAGGACCAGTCGAAGACGTATTCGCCATAGGAGTGCGATTTCAGGTATAGCGGCATGAGTGCCACAACTTGGCTGTCTTTTCGCAGTACCAGATGACAGGGTTGCCAGCCGGTCTCCGCTGAGGTGCAACCGGATGTCTCCAGCCCATGCAGGAACTCGTGGCGCAGGAAAGGGTAGTCGGTGCCGCACAGTCCGTTCCATAGGGCAGCGGGTATTTTTGTGAGGCTGTGAAGGAATTCCGCTGTCAATCCGCCGTCTTGCGCAGTGCTTTCCATGCCGTCCTAAGCCTGGTCCAGCGCGTAGTGGAGCGCAATGCCGATGAAGATCACCATACCTACCCAATTGTTATTCAGAAATGCCTCTAGACAGTGTTCAGGCTCGCGTTCGCGGAGCAGGTAGTGTTGGTACACAAATAGCCCGATGGCAATGAGTAGCGCGGCGTTGAAAAAAGCTCCAAGGCCGAATGCCCTGCCCGCTAAGAACAAGCAGGTCATACTCGCCCCCTGCAAAATGCCAATCATAAGGCGGTCAAAGTGGCCGAACAGAATGGCACTGGACTTGATGCCTATCTCCTGGTCATCCGCCCGGTCCACCATAGCGTAGGCGGTATCATAGGCTATCGTCCACAGCAGGTTGCCACAGTAAACTAGCCACAGTGCGGCGGGCAAAGTGTTGAGTTGCGCGGCAAAGGCCATCGGTATCCCCCAGGAGAAAGCAGCACCCAGAACTAGTTGCGGCAGGTGAGTGTAGCGCTTCATAAAAGGGTAAGAAGATGCCAGCGCAATGGCTACTATGGATAACACAATGGTGAGTTCGTTGGTGAACAAGACCAGGACAAAGGCCAGCAACATCAGTACAACAAACAACATACTTGCCGCCCGCGGTGTCACCGCACCGGTGACCAGTGGGCGATACCGCGTGCGTGCTACGCCACCATCAAGGTGTCGATCGGCAAGGTCATTGACAATACAGCCGCCCGAGCGAGTGAGGAAGGTCCCTGCGACGAAGATAGCGAGAATTTTTAAATCAGGCAGTCCGCCCGCAGCCAACCACAAGGCCCAAAGGGTCGGCCACAGCAAAAGCAGAGTCCCGATGGGCCTGTCAAAGCGTATCAGCTGCAGTAGGGCAAGGGTCCTATCGGAAAACGTCATGGAGCCTGTTTGCGGACTAACGGGCACGTAAGCTTACTGTTTTGTTGCCCTGATTGCAGCGCCTGCCCGGCCCCGCTGAGAGCGGTAGGCGGCTCGTGATCCTTGCCAGGGCCTGAAAGGCGCCAGGAAGACCTCACTCACCATCAGCTTTTTACCGTTTACCTCAAACCGGCAACGGCGGCCCCAGGCGGGTTCCTCCTGGTGGAACGCCGCCGGAATATAATCGCTGTCGCCGGGCATCAGGGCGATTTCAAAAGGGTGGCGACGCATACCCGGGTGCTTAAACAAAATCGCCCCCAGTGATCTGCTTTGCAGGTGCCGCAAGTGGGATAGATCACCCGCTAGGCTGGCACAGGGGAAAATACTGCGTGCGAAGACAACCGGAGCGCTGTCTAGCAACAGCACTACTTCGCGAACCAGAGATAATTGTCGTTGAGGCAGCGCCAGTAGAATGCGCTCGCTGGGCAGCGGTGCTTGCCAACCCTGGAAGAGCCTACGCACACTGAACGTGCCGCGTCCCGATGCAATCAGCTTTTCGGTCAGTGAGCCGCTATCGGTCAGCCAGCGACGGGTGTCGGATGGAAGCGTTGCCGTGGTATGCCGGCAGACAGGCCGCCAGGGCGGCTCGCTGAGCACGCGCCTGCGAGCGTGCCGTACAGTTGTCTGGGATGGGGGTGAGTCGGACACCGGATGAGAATCCTTTTCTGGAGTGGCGAGAATGGAGCATCGAGTGACCGCTTGCAAGGGATCTAGGGAACTACCTGGACATTTGCGCGATGGTTTAGCGTCTAACCTGAGTCCGTTTTGGCCTGAGAAAACCCTTGCACATTTATTGTACAACCCTATAGTGTGCGTCTCGAAATTTGTCCTTTCTTTCGGTGACTCCGGCGGGGTTGCGGAAGTAACGTATAGGGTGCCCGCGTGCAGCGGAAAGGCGAAACCTAGGAGAGAGTAGTCGCATGAGTAAGTGGGAGTGTATTGTCTGTGGACTGGTCTATGACGAGGAAGAAGGCTGGCCAGACGACGGCATTGAGCCTGGGACAAAGTGGGAGGATGTTCCTGAAGACTGGTTATGCCCCGATTGCGGGGTGGGCAAGGAAGATTTTGAGCTGTTAGAGGAAACAGCCCAGGACGACGCGCCCCACCACGACGAGCCGGCTGTTGATAAAGAGAATGCGGCGGTTGTGATCCTCGGTACCGGCCTTGCAGGGTACGGAGTGGCCAAGGAATTTCGTAAGCACGATACAGAGACGCCGCTCATCCTGATTACGTCTGACGATGGCCATGCGTATTCTAAGCCAATGCTCTCTACCGGCTTCACCAGAGGACAGACTGCCGACGGCCTCGCACAGGCGGATGCGGGTAGCATGGGCACGCAGTTGAAAGCCAGCGTATGGACGATGACCAAGGTCAATGAGATTGATACTCAAAATCAGTTGATCAAGACCGGTGATGCGGACACCGCATTGCATTACGGGAAGCTGGTGCTAGCGCTTGGAGCGGATGTTATTCGTCCTCCCGTCGACGGAGATGGCCAGGCGCTGATTTACTCTGTTAACGATTTGCTCGACTATGCCGACTTTCGTTCGGCCATTGAAAAGCGTGATGTGAAGAAGGTCTGCATTATTGGCGGAGGCCTGATAGGCTGCGAATACACTAATGATCTTATCAACGGCGGATTTGAGGTTGAAACGGTGGACCCTCTCGGCTTTTGCTTGCCGACTCTGTTGCCCGAGCCTGCGGGTAAGGCGGTACAGGCGGCGCTGGAGGAAAAGGGCGCGACGTTCCATTTCGGCCCGCTGGTCACCGCAGTAAACAAAACGGATAGCGGCGTAACGGTCAGTCTCAACAATGGCGAAAAGTTGTCAGCCGACATCGTGCTGTCGGCCGTTGGCGTGCGACCCCGCATTTCGCTGGCACAGTCGAGCGGTATAAAGACTAATCGCGGCATTGTAACGAACCGACTGCTCGAAACCAGCGCGCCCAATGTTTATGCCATGGGCGACTGTGCCGAGGTCGATGGGCATGTGTTAGTCTACGTGGCACCTCTGATGGCGGCGGCCAAGGCGTTGGGCAAAACCCTGGCGGGTGAAGCGACGGAAGTCGTCTATCCGGCCATGCCGGTTACTATCAAGACGCCCGCATGTCCTGTAGTTGTCGCTCCGGTGGCGCCTGAGACAGAAGGCGCCTGGACTATCGAAGTCACGGGCAACAATGTCAACGCACAGTTTCGAGATACCAGAGGCAAACTGTTGGGTTTTGCGCTGACCGGTGAAGCTATCAAGGAAAAAATGGCGTTGCAGAAAGAGCTCCCTGCAGTGCTGCCCTAAGGCAGCCTCCCGGTTGGTTGGTCAGGCTTGGTGTTGACATCGAGAGCCGAACGTCCAATCCGACGCTGGCTGGAAGAGTTTGTCGTTGGGCTTGACTTGTGTCCCTTCGCGCGCCCCTTGCTGGACTCTCCCTCACTGCGCATTGCCATATGTGAGTATACCGAGCGGGCGGCGTTGCGCCGCTCATTTCTCGAAGAGTTGAATTTACTGCAGAATAGCAACGAGGCTGCGATCGCTACCACGTTATTGGCGATGCCCTGCGCCCTTGAAAAATTTGAAGATTTCCTAGATTTTTTTTACGAGGCTGACGATTTGCTGCATGGTTGCGGACTATCAGGGCACGTGCAGCTGGCCAGTTTCCATCCGCGTTACCGGTTTGCCGGCGAGCTGGAAGGCACAGCGAGCCACTACAGTAACCGGTCGCCGTATCCGATGCTCCACCTTTTACGGGAAAATATGCTGGGTCGGGTGCTGGCAGCCTTTCCCGAACCGGAGCAGATTCCCTTACAGAATATCCATCGGTTGAACATGATCGGCGATGAAGACATGGCGCGACGCTGGTGTGCACTTTTTTCCGACTAGACCTTGGCGAACTGTTGACGCGACCCTGTCCAGCGTTGAATTAGCAGGTCGACGTTTTCCGGGAAATCGCGGCGAATGGTCTCTGCGAGAGATTGCACTTCGTCAAGCAGGTGACCGTGGGCAGGCAGTTCCGCGACTCTGAACGCCATCAACCCGGTCTGGCGGGTGCCAAGTACTTCCCCCGGGCCTCGTTGCTCCAGGTCTCTCTCGGCGATGTAAAAGCCATCAGAACTTTCACGTAAAACGGACAGCCGCTGGCGGCTATTGTCGGAGAGGGGGGTTTGGTAGAGCAAGACGCAGTGGCTGGCCTGTGTCCCGCGCCCGACCCGACCACGCAACTGGTGAAGCTGCGCGAGCCCAAGGCGTTCTGGGTTCTCAATGACCATCAGGCTGGCATTGGGCACGTCGACCCCAACTTCAATGACCGTTGTCGCCACCAGTAGTGACAGTTCACCCGCTTTGAACGCCGCCATAACGATCTCCTTGTCAACGGGCTTCATGCGTCCGTGGACCAGGCCGATGCGTAGGTGCCCCAAGAGCGTGCGTAACTCCGCAGCGGTTGCTTGCGCCGCTTGTACCTGCAGGGCGTCACTTTCCTCTATCAGTGTGCACACCCAGAAGGCCTGGCGGCCCTCCTCGCAGGCGGCGGCGACGCGCTGTATCACTTTGTCACGGCGCTTATTGTCCACTAGAACGGTAGTGACTGTTGCGCGGCCGGGGGGCAGCTCATCGATCACAGAGCAGTCTAGGTCCGCGTAGGCGACCATGGAAAGGGTACGTGGTATAGGCGTGGCTGTCATGATGAGCTGATGAGGCTGGCCTTGCTCAGGTAAGGCCTTGTGGGTCAGAGCCAAACGTTGGTGGACTCCAAAGCGGTGTTGCTCATCGACAATCACCAGACCGAGCTTGGCGAATGCCACATCATCCTGAAACAGAGCATGGGTGCCGATGGTCAGGCTTGCTTTGCCGTTTGCGATGCGGTTGAGTGCTTTGCTGCGCCGACTGCCTTTGGAACGGCCGCTTAACCACTCCATACTAATGCCGAGTGGTTCGAACCAATCGCTGAAGCTGCGCCAGTGTTGTTCCGCCAGTATCTCGGTGGGTGCCATCATTGCGACTTGGTAGCCGTTGCCGATGGCCTGCAATGCTGCCCCGGCGGCCACTAGTGTTTTGCCAGAGCCAACGTCTCCCTGCACCAATCGCATCATGGGTATACAACGCGCCAGATCGGCGCGTATCTCCCTCAGCACGCGCTGCTGTGCAGCTGTTGCGGTAAAAGGCAGGCTATTGAAAAATACGTCGAGCTGCTCGGTGTTGTGGGGTAATGGCGGTGCGCCTGCTTTGCGCTGGCCCTCTCGCAAACGAAAAAGAGATAGGTTGTGTGCCACCAATTCCTCTAGCGCAAGCCGCAATTGCGCGGGGTGGTTGCCTTCCCCTAATTCGGCCAAAGGCGCATCAGGTGGTGGAGTATGCAGGTACTGGAGGGCGTTGCTCATAGCATATGCGTATTGACTGTTTTCCGGCAGCAGCTCTTTGACCTGTGTGCCATGCAGGCGGGTGAGGGCCTGTTGACAGAGGTCGCGCCATTTATTTTGGCCAATGCCTTCCGTGGTGGGATAGATGGGGGTCAGGTTTTCCTCAACCGGTGCATTGTCCTCTCCGACTTGACGGTACTCCGGGTGGTACATCTCCAGCCCACTGCTGCCGCGGCGCACCTGACCAAAGCAGCGCAACCGGTTGCCGTTCTGCAAACTATCTTTTTGGGCTGCGGAAAAGTGGAAGAAACGCAGAGTGATCATGCCGGTGCCGTCCTGTAGCCTTACCACCAGGCTCCGTCGGCGTCTGAAGACAACGTCGGCGGCACGAACTTCTCCCTCAATAACCAGGTCATGGCCCTCCCTGGCCGCGGCAATCGTGGTTATGCGGGTACGATCTTGGTATCGCAGCGGCAGATGGAAAAGTAGATCCTCGACGTAGCGAATGCCGTATTCAGCCAGCTTCTTTGCCAGTTTGGGACCGACACCGCGAAGTGTTTGGACCGATAATTTGGTGACGCCTTGCACGTCTTGGTCATTGCGCCTGTAAGGCGTTGATGAGTATGTCGATAGCCTCGGTGCGAGGGTAACTCACACGCCAGGCCAGGGCGATATTCCGCCGGGGCGCCGGATTGCTGAAGGGCCGTACGGCCACATGAGCGCGGTCAAAAGTGCTGTCACGTGCCGCTGATTGCGGCAGCACGGTGATCCCTAGCCCGCTAGCCACCATGTGTTTAAGTGTTTCAAGGGAGCTGCCTTCCACAATCGCATTTCCTGTAACACTTTTCTCGCGCAAGGATTGTTGCAGGCCGGGGCATGCTTCTAACACCTGGTCGCGAAAGCAGTGGCCTTCACTCAGCAACAGAACGCGGTGGCTCGCCAGGATGTTCGGGTTGATGTGCGATTGTTTAGCCAGCGGGTGGTCCCTGGGAACAACCACCACAAGAGGTTCGTCGTAGAGTGTCCGCGTGACGACATCAGTCTCTTTGAAAGGCAGGGCGATAAAAATAGCGTCAAGCTCACCACTGACGAGCTTCGCGCGTAAGTCGTAGGTATAACTCTCTTCGATAAACAGCGGCATTTTGGGCGCCAGCGCTTGTACCTGGCTGACCAGTTGCGGGAATAGATAGGGCCCCACGGTATAGATAGCCCCAATTGAGAGCATGCTCCCGGTGGAGTCTTTGCCCAGCTCTGCAAGGTGGTAGAGATTTTGCGTTTCCTGCAATATGGTTCGAGCCTGTTCGACGATACGTTCCCCCGTGGGTGTCGCGTCCACCTTGTGGCGGGCACGTTCAAACAGGTTGATACCGAGCTCCGCTTCGAGCTTTTTGATCGCGATACTCAAAGTGGGCTGACTGACATTGCACTGCTCGGCAGCCTTGCGAAAATGGCCCGTTTCTGCCAGTGCCACAAGATAACGTAGTTCTGTTAATGTCATAGTGAGTTTCCGGCCCGTATAGAGGGCCTAGTGTAACCAGTGAGCGGCAAGATTATGAAGGGCGAGACTGTCCTAATTATAGGGTGTGGTGATCTTGGTCTGCGCACCGGCTACCTGTTGCAGCAGGCGGGTTGGCAGGTGCATGGCGTTCGACGTGACCCGTCGCGATTGCCGTCGGTGTTCACCGGGCATGTTGCCGACTACACGCGGCCAGGGAGTCTCAAGTTCCTGGCCGGGTTGAGGCCGGATTTCGTACTGGCGACGTTTAACCCACCCGACCGATCCACCAGCGGTTATGTGCGTGGGTTTCAGCAGGCCATGGGCAACCTGCTTGCCGGCCTCGGCGAACATCGTCCCAGGCACCTGTTGATGACCAGTAGCACCCGTGTTTTTGCCGAATCGGCTGGTGGCTGGGTCGATGAGAGCAGCGCCTTGACGAACACTGACCCTTGGGCGCGGGCAATCATTGCGGCTGAGGGGCAGTTACTGTCTTCGGGGCTGTCCGCCTCAGTTATCCGCTTTGGCGGGATTTACGGCATACCGGGCGGGAGGCTGCTGTCGAGAATTCGCCGGGGCGAGTTGTGCCCAGCGAGCCCGATCAGCTTCACGAACCGTATTCACCGCGACGACTGTGGCGGATTCCTAGCCCACTTGCTGCGCAAGGCAGCAGCCGGTGATGCATTACGGCAGGTGTATATCGGTGTGGATAACCGACCGGCTCCGCGTTATGAGGTGGAGAGTTGGTTGGCGGGTGAACTCGGTATGACTGGCGATACAGTAGCATCGCAGGTAGTTGAGCCGACCCGGCACAACAGGGCGGGGCACAAGCGTTGTCACAACCGCGCTTTGCGTGAGAGTGGTTACCAACTGCTATATCCGGACTACAGGGTCGGTTACCGGGCATTGCTGCGGAGTTTATAGCTTGATGATGGGACCTGTTGGTCGTTGAGCGTCTCGCTGCCTGCGCTATTGTTTCAAGGTAGCGGACAACGGTACGGTTGTAACGGCAAGCTGTTCACAGAACAGCTGCCTAGAGAGATATCACCGCGTCTAGCTCGATCAGTGCTCCCCTTGGTAGGGCGGCAACCTGCACACAGGCTCTGGCGGGAAAGGGCTCATCTAGGAATTGAGTCATGACGTCATTGACAACAGCAAAGTGCTCAAGATCGACTAGAGAGATATTGATCTTGACGGCATCCTGCAAGTCGCCGCCTGCGGCCACTGCAACGGCACTGAGGTTGTCAAAGGCCTGCTTGGCTTGCTCGGCGATGCCTCCTGCGATCAGCTCTGAGGAGCCGGGCACCAGGGGTATCTGGCCGGAGAGCCATACGGTATTGCCAACTTTTACGCCCTGTGAATAGGGGCCGATAGCCTCCGGCGCACGGGGGGTTGAAATCACTGCGCGGTTACTCACGGCGGCTCCCTCTCAATTTTTGACTCGTGTGACCTTGCGCACGTGATGGATTGCACGCAGTCGCTTCATAATATTGGCCAGGTGCACACGGCTTTGCACCAACATCTCCAGGTTCACGTAGGTGAATTGATAGTCCTTGTGGTCAGTGGATATTTTTTCGATATTGACGCCAATACTGTTGATACGGGTCGCGATAACCGCGATCATGCCGCGCCGGTTTTCCACCTCGATCCGCAGCTCGGCTGGATACTCACCCTCGACTTCTTCATCCCAGCGCAGTGCGATGCGGCGCTCACTGTGATCGCGCATATCTTTCAGGTTGTTGCATTGGTCCCTATGCACCACGACGCCTTTCTCAAGACTCAGATAACCGACGATGGAGTCGCCGGGAATGGGGTGGCAGCAGCGGGCATAACTGACCATGAAACCCTCTGTGCCTCGGATCGCGACGGGCTGGCCATCGTTTGGTTGTTCTGCAGTGTCATCTGACTGGAGCCGGGCCTCGCCCGGTTCGCTCATAAGCTGTTGGGCGATGAATGTAGGCAGCCGGTTGCCCCGGGCAATTTCCACGAGCAGATCTTCCAGCTTTTCGTAAGTGTGTTGGGCCAGAAAGTGGTTGAGCTGCTCCTCTGGCAGCAGCTCTAGGTTGCTGTCAAAACCGGTCAGCGCCTTGTCCAACAAGCTGCGGCCCAGCGCCACCGAATCTTCCTTGGTCTGATTCTTTAAGAAGTGGTGGATGGCTGAGCGCGCCTTGGCGGTAACGGCGTAGTCCAACCAGGCGGGGTTGGGCCGTGCCACGGGAGAGGTTAGAATTTCCACTGTTTGGCCGCTCTGCAGGGGCTCCGATAAAGGCGCCACGCGGCGGTTGATGCGGCACGCTACGCAACTGTTGCCGACATCGGTATGCACGGCATAGGCGAAATCTACCGCGGTCGCTCGTCTGGGCAACTCCAGTATCTTACCTTTTGGGGTAAATACGTAGACCTCATCCGGAAATAGGTCGATCTTAACGCTTTCAATAAATTCCAGGGAATTACCCGCGCGTTGCTGCATTTCCAGCAGGCCCTGCACCCATTCGCGCGCACGCGCGTGAGAGCCTCTATCGGACTGACCGTTGCTCTTGTACAACCAATGCGCCGCAATGCCGTTATTGGCCATATCCTCCATTTCCCGGGTACGTATTTGCACTTCGATGGGAACGCCATGCATTCCCATCAGTACCGTATGAAGTGACTGATACCCGTTTGCCTTAGGGATAGCGATGTAGTCTTTGAATTCACCGGGAACGGGTTTATACAAGCTGTGAATACAACCCAACACCCGATAACAGGTATCGACCGAATCGACAATGATACGAAAGGCGTAAATATCCATGATCTCGGAGAAAGATTTACGCTTTGATTTCATTTTTTTGTAAATGCTGTAAGGGTGCTTCTCGCGCCCGACTACCATGACCTCATGGCCTTCCTGCTCGAGGGTGGCCTGGATCTGGCTACGGACCTTTTCTACCAGTTCCTTGCGGTGACCGCTGGCCTCGTGCAGGGCGGCGTCGATGCGGTTGGCGCGCATCGGGTACAGTACCCGGAACCCCAGATCCTCGAACTCCATGCGCACGTTATTCATGCCCAGGCGCATGGCGATAGGGGAATAGATGTCCAGTGTTTCCCGCGCGATGCGCCGCGCCTTATTTGAATTGAGGACACCTAGGGTACGCATATTGTGCAGTCGGTCTGCCAGCTTGACGAGGATGACGCGAATGTCTCGCGCCATAGCCAGCGCCATTTTCTGGAAATTCTCCGCCTGTTTTTCCTCTAGCGATTCGAACTCCATCTGGGTCAACTTACTGACACCATCGACGAGGTTTGCAACGGTTGCGCCAAATTGCTCGCCGATAGCGGATTTTGCGATCCCGGTATCCTCGATAACGTCGTGCAACATGGCGGCCATTAGGCTCTGGTGGTCCATGTGCATGTCGGCGAGGATACCCGCCACGGCTAACGGGTGTGTAACGTAGGGTTCGCCACTGCGCCGGCGTTGGCCGTAATGAGCCTGTTCGGCGAAAAAATAGGCGCGGTTTACGTGGTTGGTCTGCTCTTGGTTGAGGTAGGTGCGCAGTGCGGAGTTAAGGCCGTCGATGTCTGTGGTTTGCATACTGGCTGCAGGCCCGTGTCAGAGAGCCCCGGTCTAGACGGGGCATCTCTTACAATGGGCTATCGGGCACCGTTATCTCAATCGGGCTCATGCCATCCATAACTTCAGCCAGTTCTTCCTCTGCCTGGATTTCGCTTTCACGATTTAGAATTTCATTGGTGATCAGGCCGTCAGCAATCTCCCTCAGGGCAATGACCGTAGGTTTATCGGACTCCTCCTGAACCAGGGGGTCCTTGCCACCAGTGGCGATTTGCCGAGCACGCTTACTGGCGACCATTACCAGCTCAAAACGGTTTTCGACATTTTCCAGACAATCTTCAACGGTTACACGAGCCATTTTTCGATACATCCTTTAAACAGTGCTTGGCCGGGCAGCCGCAGATTAACGGTTCCGACGGGGCTGAATGGGTTCCGCCCCGATTATACCGCAATTAGAGGGTGCTTGGTCCAGTGTTAAACCTGAATTTAGCCATTATTACAATAGCTTGCGCGCTGCAGCAAGGACCGGAGTTATTGCAGCAGGTCTCGCAACATGGCCGCCAAAGCGATTGATTGTCGCTGCGTGTCTAGCCTTCGGCTTGTGATAATGGCCTGCAGGTCTGTCAAGGCCTGCTGGAAATCGTCGTTGACCACGAGGAACTCACTCTCTGCATAGTGTGACATTTCCTCCACGGCAGCATTCATGCGTGAATTGATAATGCCAGGGTCGTCTTGTCCACGCTGTTTCAACCGGTGCAGTAAGGCTGGGCGGGACGGCGGCAGAATAAATATTGATCGTGTCTCGGGCTTCAGGTGCTTTACCTGCCGTGCGCCTTGCCAATCGATTTCAAGCACGACATCCAAGCCCTGCTTCAACTGCGCTTCGACCCACACGCCGGATGTGCCGTAGAGGTTGCCAAAGACGCGGGCGTGTTCAAGGAACTCCGCTCTTTCCAGCATCGCGGTGAAGACGCGTTCAGAGACAAAGTGGTAGTTCACTCCATCCTCTTCTGCGGGGCGCATCGGCCGCGTGGTGTGGGAGACCGACACCCGCAGGTTTGGACAGCGTTCCAGCAGGGCACTGACAAGGCTGGTTTTACCAGCGCCTGACGGAGCGGATACGGTGTAGAGTGTTCCCGCGCTAGTCATACGCTTTGGCAGGCCTAGTGCCCGTCAGGGTCGTCATGCGGTGGCAGCTTGTGGCTTGGCCGCGTTGGTTTCTTCGACGCATCAACACTAGGTTACACTGCGCGGGTTATTTGGCTTGGCGTCCAGCTTTAAGACCGGACCGTATGCTTGTTGGCAAACCCAGCAGAGCACACGCTTTCTGCCCAAGCCCATGAAAGAGCTTATGCAATACATATGGGCAACGACTGGGTAGAACCACGATCTACACGAGCCATGCGTCTCCGCTTTTGGCCCTGACTAACCATATCTATGCGTGTTGCTCCCATGCAGGCGATATTGTAAGCAAAAGTTCTGTCCGTGTCTGTAATGGTGCGGGCGCTCTGCGAAAATGCGTAGACGGCAGGAGACAAACAGCGTGCTGTCAGCAACAGGTTTGCTCCGACGGACGATTTTTGGAAGGCTTACTAAACATTCAATAGTAACAGATACTTAGCGCAATACGCTTGTTGTTAAGTTATCGACCTTGCTGTTCTCGGTTGTAAATTCCCACCTATTGAGCAAGCATTGCGTTACATTTTTACGAATTTTGTGAGCAACCACTACCCTGAGGCAGTTCCGAGAACGCATGCGCCACACACAGTACACAGGATCTGCGCGTCGTGCAGAACTGGATGGTATCAGGGCCATTGCCGTGCTGCTGATTTTGTTGTTTCATTCGGGTATTGATGGTCTACCGGGGGGCTACATCGGGGTTGATGTGTTCTTCGTACTGTCTGGATACCTTATTACACAACTGATTGTCCGCGACCTGCATAGAGGCAATTTTTCTTTCGTTGCGTTCTACGCGCGTCGTTTCACGCGACTGCTTCCTGCAGCGTTGACCACAGTATTCGTCACCGTATTGATAGCCAAAATCTTCCTTCCTGAAACGATGGCGGCTAGTGTTCGCAACAGTGGCATTGCAGCCATTTTCTATGCGGCCAATATATTTTTCTGGTTCGATGCCGGTTATTTTTCCGACAGCGCTATCACCAAACCACTTTTGCACATGTGGTCCCTCTCGGTCGAAGAGCAATTCTATCTGGTCTATCCCTTCATACTGTGGGCGGCATTCAGGCTGGGAGGATATAGCGCCTTGACGGCTGCTGTCGCTGTGCTCACGTTCGCATCTTTTATTTTCTGTGTGTACCTGTCATGGTATTTTCCATCATCAGCCTATTATATGATGCCGGCCAGATTCTGGCAGCTGGGTATTGGTGCAATGCTGGTTTTGTCGGGATTGTCCAGTTTGTGGGATCGCCCCTCTGCGGGGTCAGCCCCGCTGCTGATCGGAACAGTGAGCGTAATCCTTATTACGGTCTGCGCGTTAATCTTCAGTGAAGAAACGGTGTTTCCAGGTATTGTTGCTTTGATACCCGTTCTGGCAACAGCAGCCCTTATCTGGTCGGCGATCCGTTCTCCAGCACTGCAGCGCTGTTTATCGGTCTGGCCCCTGGAGTTCACGGGAAGGATCTCTTACGCGCTATATCTGGTGCATTGGCCAATTGCTGTATTCCTGTTCTTTTTCGGTGTGGTTCCCGGCACCACGCCCTTCGTGTTGACCTGCGTCGGCCTGTCATATGTCCTTGCGCTTACTCTGCACTATTGTGTTGAGAAACCTGGCATGACTCTTCGTCGGTTTGGCGAGTTAAACATTGTTCGCAGTACCGTCGTCGCCTCGTGTGGTTTTTCTCTGGCTTGCGTTGCGGTAGTGGCGCTTCCAATATCTTCTCTGAGCGCCGCAGACCCGGTGATCAGCAGTTTGCGCCGCGGTGCAGACTTACCGGGGATGCGGGTGGAGTGCGACTATATGCGCCATGGTTTGTGCCATTTTGGGAGTGGATCGGGGGATGCTCGGCTTGCCTTCGTTGGTGACAGTCACGCGTTAATGATGCGGGCAGTGGCAAGGGCCGTGGCCCGAGAGAAAGATCTGAATATCCTCGTGCTTCCGCTTGGGCCATTTTGCCCACCGCTACTTCATATCGATACCTATGACGCCAAAGGGGTGCGCAATAAGAGGTGCCGTGAACGGACCGACAGGCTTTTAGACCAGCTGCGGCGCAGCGCCGTGTCGGACGTAATCCTGGCAGCGCGCTGGCAGGCCTATGCGACGCGCCACGGGGCAGTCAACCGACTCTTCGCGGCGCCGGGGCGCTCTGAAAATTCGGAGGCCACTATGCGTGCATTTCTCGACGCGCTGAAGCAGACCGTGAACGCCATCGAGACACTGGATATTAGGGTGTCGATAATGGAGCAGGTTCCTGTGGCGGGCTGTCACGTCAAAGACATATTGTCGCAGTCCTCGACGCTTGAGGATTTTGAAGCTAAATGCCCGGCACTGTCTCGGGAAAAGGTAGAACAGCGTGCCGGGATAGGAGGGGCAGAATTTGCACAACTTCGCTTACCGATGATCTATACCCGGACAGCTTTTTGTGATGACCTGCTGTGTCGGACGCACGATGCGCGTCGCTCTTTGTATGTAGATACCAACCACCTGTCCGCTGCGGGGGGGGAATTCTTGGCCTCTCACTGGCTGGGTACTGGTGCGCTAGATCCGTTGCTCACGCCCTGAATGAATATAGAGGAGCGCAGTAGCATGCAAGCTTTGATGTTGGCTTTCATTATCCGCTACTGGAAAAATCCGCGAGTGTCTTTATGCCTGGTACATGCCTTACATTGTACGATGTTGGGCACAGGAGGCCTCACTTTGTTGCTACCTGCTTCCTTGGGGATGGCCGCGTCGGCGGAATCGCTGTCGGAAGACGAAGTAAAAAGGGCCACGCCCAACATAGTACTTCTCTTGTTTGATGATGTTGGGCTCTCAGATCTCTCTCCATTTGGCGGAGAAATCGATACGCCCAATATTGCGGGCATAGCCGCATCGGGGTCGATCGTAACGCACTTCTATTCGGCCGCCAGATGCAGCCCCACGCGTGCGGGAATGCTGTCAGGGCGCTACCCTCACGACGTCGGGATGGCGGACCTTGCAAACGGCCCGGTGTTCAAGACGCCTTTCAAGGCGTACCAGGGCCAGCTCCCAGCGTCATTGCCGCTACTCAGTGAATTATTGCAAGCAGCCGGTTACGAAACGTATATGCAAGGCAAGTGGCACTTGGGCAATGCTGCCGGGATGGATACCGATACCAATCCTGTATTGTCAGCGAATCTCAGAGGTTTTGACCATGTGTATGGTTTCCACGGTGGACAGGCCAATCCCTATCCGAGGTCCAGACATCGGCATGCCTATCACTACAATGGCACGCCTATTGAGGTGTGGCAGGGTTGGTATTCGGTCTACGGACTAAATTCCATGTTGTTGCAGCAGCTGACGCACCAGATGCAAGGCGATAATGATCGACCTTTCTTCATTTATTTTTCGGCGCAAGCCGCGCACAGCCCCCAGGGTGCGCCACAAGGATTGATTGCCAAGTACCGGAAAGTATATGCGGAACCGCTGCTTTCGATTTGGGACAAGCGGCTGGCTAATATGCGTGAAAAAGGGCTGTTCCCTGCCACGGCAAGCGCCCGCCATCCGAAGGCTAAAACACCCTGGGCAGCATTGACAGAAAGAGCTGCGATGCGGGCTGCGATGATTGAGGCGACTGATATCAGCTTTGGCTTACTGTTGGAGCGATTGGAGCAGGCTGGTGAGCTGGATAATACGCTGATTGTCGTCACCTCTGATAATGGTGCATCCCCTGGTTTGGGTCTGGGTGGCGTAACGAATGCACCGCTTCGCGGCGTCAAGGGTACCCTTTACGAGGGCGGCATACGCGTGCCACTGATAGTGAGCTGGCCTGCCGGTGGTATAGGCGATAATTCGATCACCCGTGGTGTTGCAACTTTCCTTGATCTGATGCCAACGTTTCTCAGTGCGGCAGGCATTGATTACCCGCGCCGGGACATTGAAGGAACCCCTCTGCAGGTTCTTCCCGGCAGGAACTTACTCCCCATGCTGCGCGCGGGCAGCATCACCCCACCCGACTTTATGTACTGGAACCTTTACGGGCAATTTGCGGTCTTGCACGGCGGGCGTTGGAAACTGTTGGGGAACCCGGTGTATGACGAATCGGCCGAACGAGCCGACGCTGAGCCGCTTCTGCTGCTTTTTGACTTGCAGTCAGACCCAGCGGAAATGCGGGAAATGGGTGCAAAAGACCCTGCTCGCGTCAGACAGCTTTTTTCCCGCTATAAACGCTGGGCGGACCAGTCCGGCGCCGTGCCCTACTACAAGGTCATAGACGCCTACGACGAGAACCGTCAGAGAGGCCGCCTTAACTAACCGAAGGGCGCAAGCCCAGTGCAGTCCTGCACGGCTTTTCATTCGATGTTCTGTATCTGCTCGCGCATCTGTTCGATCAGGACCTTTAGCTCTACTGCATTCTGCGTGGTGCTGGCGGACAGTGATTTGGAGGACAGGGTATTCGCCTCCCTGTTCAGTTCCTGCATCAGGAAGTCCAGTCGTCGGCCGCAGGGGCCGCCCTTTTGCAGCGTGTGCCTGACCTCTGCAACATGGGCATCCAGCCTATCCAGCTCCTCTTCCACATCTGCTCGCTGTGCGACGTAGACGAGCTCCTGTTCCAGGCGGCCCTGGTCTGCGTCTGTGCCTAAGTCTGCGATTCTCGCACGGATACGATCCAGCTGCCGTTGAATCAACTGCGGCAGAGCGTCGCGCGCCGCTTGCACTTCCCTTTCGACCGGTGTCAGTCGATCCAGCACCAGGCCAGCCAGCTTACTGCCTTCGCGCTGCCGATGTTCCTGGAGATTTTGCAGGGACTCGTCGAATAGGGACAGGGCGTCTTCTTGCAGGCGTTGCGCGGAATCCTCTGGTGTAAAACACACCCCAGGGAACTGCATGACGTGGAGCGGGTTGAGTGGCGCGGGGTCACCGAGGCGTTTTTGGACCTGGCGCACTGCTGATAACAGGGCATCCAGTCGGTCGCTGTCAATCTGGAGGTCTCCCGGCAGTGACGGGTTGGGCTGCAGGCGGATAATGCAGTCGAGCTTGCCCCTGGCCAGGGCCGCGGCAGCTTTTTCACGCAACTGCGGTTCAGTGGAGCGCAGTGTTTCTGGGAGCTTGAAGCTGCAGTCCAGGTAGCGGTGGTTTACTGAACGCAGCTCAACGGTCAGGATTCCCGCCTCAGTCTGTGTGCTTTCTCGCGCGAAGGCGGTCATACTCTGGATCATCGTCTGTGCTAGCCATTGCATCGCGGTAGCAAGGAGTTTAGCAGCTTGTCATTTATGCATATAGGTTGTGTAGATAGACCGTGGCTGCTTCTTCCGATAGCGCGCTAGAGTATACTGGCGCCTTTCCTTTGAGGGTGTAGCAGGAGAGACGGTATGCAGCGGCCCAGTGGGCGTCGTCCTGATCAACTGAGAGCGATAGAGATTATACGCAACTTCACCTGCCACGCGGAGGGTTCGGTACTGGTCTGTTTTGGTGATACGCGCGTGATCTGCACGGCCTCGATTGAAAAGGGTGTGCCCGCCTTCATGCGTGGTGAGGGCCGTGGTTGGGTGACGGCGGAATATGGCATGTTGCCGCGTGCCACGGGCACCCGTATGGCTCGGGAGGCGAGCCGCGGTAAGCAGGGAGGTCGGACGGTGGAGATTCAACGCCTGATAGGCAGGTCCCTGCGCGCGGCGCTCGATCTGAGTAAGGTTGGAGAGAATACGATCACAATCGATTGCGATGTTATTCAGGCGGATGGCGGGACGCGCACCGCTGCCATTACCGGTGCTTGCGTCGCGTTAGCGGACGCGGTGGCGGGGTTGCAGGCAGAGGGGCAGACCACGGCGGAGCCGCTGCACCAATTGGTTGCCTCTGTGTCGGTGGGGGTTTATCAGGGTGTCCCGGTGCTCGATCTGGACTATCCGGAGGATTCTGCCGCTGATACCGATATGAATGTGGTCATGGGCGAATCCGGAGGATTTATCGAGGTTCAGGGAACTGCAGAGCGAACACCTTTCTCGCGCAGTGAGCTTGAGGCCCTGCTGGACTTGGCTTCCGGTGGCATACAGCGACTGATCGCCATGCAAAAAGCCGCTTTGGCGGCGTGAACGTCTGACGAGAGACGGGGTTAGGTCGGCCCCTAGCCTAAATTTCGATATCGTAATCCATGATGACGGGCGCGTGGTTTGAGAACGTCTTGATCTTATAGATGGCGCCGTAATCCACGGCGTACTTCAACCCCTGAGACACGATTTGGAAGTCAGTGCGCCAGCCGTTAGTCTCGCGCGAGCCATCGGGCCACCAGGTGAATTCATCCTGATCGGAACTGACTTCACGGAATGCATCGACGTAGCCTGATTCCAGCAATTCGTTAAGCCATTGACGCTCTTCTGCTAGGAAGCCGGATGTCTTGCTGTTGTTGGTGGAGTCTTGTAAATCCCCTGGGCTGTGAGCGATAGACCAGTTGCCGCAGATGATAAATTCGCGCCGTTTGTTGCGAATCTTCTGCAAGTAGGCGCCGAATAAACTGTAGAACTCGTTTTTTCTCGCCTGTTGCTCGGGGTCGTCGGCGTCGGCCGAGGGCGCTAGCAGGCAGGCGACGCTGAGATTTTCATAGTCTGCTTGGATGTAGCGGCCCTCCATATCGAAATCTGCGAAGCCCAGTCCGGTCATGATCGCTTTGGGTAGCTGCCGACAGTAAATGGCTACTCCGTTCGCCTTGCCGTCCACATCGTCGAGAAAATAGGCGTTGTAGTTCTCGGGGAAAAAAATGTTTTCCTGCAGGTCGTACTCGGCACATTGTAAATCCTGGACGCAAACGAAATCAGCATCTTGTTCTCCAAGCCAGTCGAAAAAACCCTCGTTTGCAGCATTTTTGATGCCATCTGCACTGAAGCTAATGATCCTCATTCATGGCCCCTTGAAATGAGAGCGTGTATGATGCGGCAACCGCCTGTTGGCCAGGTTATACCGCGCGTGTACAGGGATATCCCCATGAGAAGCCCGATCGGGCGGAAGCCCAACGTCCTCCACATCATTATGGTGGCGAAGTTGGATAGCGTGAGCGGGCATGGTGGGCTGTGTCCTATTATTAGTTAATTGTGTGAAACCAAAAGGTCGTATTCTATAGCCTAAGCACCGGAATACAATGCCTCGTAGGAGAAGCGGGAATTGTCATGCGCGTTTACCAGAAAAACTTTATTGAGCTTGCACAGAAGTGTGAAGCCCTGACCTTCGGTGAGTATACGCTCAAGTCGGGTCGCACCAGCCCCTATTTCTTCAATGCGGGTGCTTTTTCACGCGGTGCTGCGCTGTCGACGCTAGGGCGTTGCTATGCCCAAAGCATCGTCGATTCGGGTCTGGAGTTTGATGTGCTGGTCGGCCCTGCCTATAAGGGTATTGCTCTGGCTGCGGTGACGGCAGTTGCATTGGCAGATGGCCACGGGGCAGACGTGCAGTTCGCCTACAACAGAAAAGAGGTCAAATTGCATGGTGAGGGCGGGCGATTTGTGGGGGCCCCCGTGCAAGGCAGGGTGCTGGTAATCGATGATGTGATTACTGCGGGTACCGCGGTGGGCGAGATTATCGCCATGTTGTTGGCTGCAGGGGCCGAGCTGGTAGGTGTTGTTATTGGGCTGGACCGAAAGGAGCGCGGATCTGGCACCCTGTCTGCTGTCGAAGCGGTGCAGAAAGCCCATGGTGTGCCGGTCATAAGTATTATTACTATCGACCATATCATCGATTATCTGGAGGCTGCCGAGGTGAACCAGACGCTGTCGGCAATGCGCGAATATCGTGAACATTACGGGGTCTAGCTTGTCCCTTTTTGGGACAACACTTATATTGAGGTGATGATGCTCCAGGTCTTCACCCCCGGTCGTGCACTGCTCGTGCTGCTGTTATCCGCCCTCCCCCTGGCTGTGGACGCAAAGCCGCTGTATCGCTACCGCAATGCTGAGGGGATTACCGTTGTAGACTTCCAGGTCCCGCTCGAGTCTATAGGTAATGGCTACGAAGTTCTGAATGAGAAGGGCATGGTGGTGAAAGTTGTTCCCCGGGAGCTGACGGAGGAGGAGCGCCAGGAAAAGGATGCGCAGGAGAGGCTGCTGGCGGCAGCAAAAGCGGAGGAGGAGCGGTTACGCAAGTTAGACGAGTCCCTCATGTTGCGTTATAGCACGGTAGCGGACATCGAGGATGCCCGACGTCGTGCGATGGGAAATCTGGAAATTAGACTAGCTATCTTGCGAGGCAACCGGCGTGGCTACAAGCAACAGGTCGAAAACTACCAGTCGCAACTGGCCGATACCGAGCGCGCGGGATTCGATGTCGACATGGAGAGGCTTAGGGAGATTGAGAACCTGCAGAAAGAGATTCAATCTATTGACCGGGATATCGAGACAAGAGAGCTGGAGATCGAGGTGCTGGGCGCTAAGTTCCAGGCGGATATAGACCGATTTGAGATGCTGCAAGAAGCTGTCGATATGCGTCGGGCGCTCAGTAACAAGCAGTCCTCCCAGTGACAGGTGCGGTTACCTCGCCAGGCTTGTGGCCTGACCCTGCATGGGCTGGGTAACCGCGTCGCGGAAGAAACCGTTCATCAGCAACGCCCATTGGCGTGCCCAGTCCACAGTGGGGGCGCGGCGGAATCCGCTGCGCACATATTGTGAAATTCGTCCCTCGGCAATCGCCATCAGGAGATTGGCAGCGGCGTTTAAGGGGATGCTTGGTCGCAGGCCCTCGCGAATTTCCGCCTCCCGAATGACCTGTTTAAGTTGCGTTTCAAAACGATCAAATAACTGTGCCACCCTGTCGTGCAGACGCTCTGTCTCACCCGCCAGGGCGTCGCCAGTGAGTATGCGCGTCAAACCGGGGTTTCTCTCAGTGAACACCAGCAACAACATGAGAATCTTTTCACAGCGCAGCGCCGCTGTCTGTTCTTCCACTAAAATGATGGAGATACGACTGAATAGCGTATCCTCGATAAACACTATCAGGCCCTCAAACATCTTTGTTTTGCTGGGGAAATGTCGGTAAAGAGCGGCTTCTGAAACGCCTACCTGTCTAGCGAGCCCCGCGGTAGTAATGCGACCGCCGGGGCTTGCCTCCAGCATGTGTGCCAGTGCTTCCAGGATCTGTTGACGCCGCTGAGGTTTTCTTGGAGGCATGGCTGTCCGCGATCAAAGTGAGTTTCTCCAATGCTAGCGATTACCTGTCGCACCTGCAATAAGTCAAACGGTAAAGGAGGCTGAATAATTTAATTTTTATCGGTCGCGCTTATTGGTGATAAGCGTACCCATACCCTCGTCTGTGAATGTTTCCAGTAAGACGGCATGAGGGACTCTGCCATCTATGATATGCGCACTAGTGACGCCCGCATTTACCGCATCTAGAGCGCAGTGAATCTTGGGCAGCATGCCGCCGTGTATGGTTCCGTTGGCAATCAACTCGTCGACGTGTTGTGTTGTCATGCCCGTCAAAACGTCACCGTTGCGGTCCAGCAGGCCCTCCACGTTAGTGAGCAGCATCAGTTTCTCAGCCTGCATCACCTGGGCCAGTTTGCCTGCTACCACATCGGCATTAATGTTGTAGGTGCTGCCATCCGCGCCCACGCCGATGGGTGCGATGACCGGAATGAAATCGCTGTCCAGTATAAGCTGCAGAACTTGAGTATCGATCTGGTCCACTTCTCCGACGTGGCCGATATCGATGATTTCTGGTGCATCGAGCGCGGCGCTGTGGCGGGTAACCGTGAGCTTTTGGGCCCTGATCAATTGGCCGTCCTTGCCGGTGACACCGATAGCCTTGCCTCCATTACGGTTAATAGAGGTGACGATCTGCTTATTGACGCCACCGCCCAGCACCATTTCCACCACATCCATGGTTTGGGCATCGGTGACGCGCATGCCGTCTACAAACTCTGTCTGAATATTGAGTTTTGCAAGCAAGGAGCCGATCTGTGGCCCCCCGCCATGCACCACCACGGGGTTCATCCCCACCAACTTCATCAAGACAATGTCCCTGGCGAAACTGTCGTGCAACTGGGGATCCACCATGGCATGGCCGCCAAATTTGACTACCAATGTCTTACCGGTAAAGCGTTGGATGTAGGGTAAGGCCTCAGTCAGCACCTGGGCGACATTGAGGGCTTCCCCGCGATTCAGCGACATACGGTTTCCTGTTATCCAGCCCTCTGTTCAGGGGCTTTGGACTAAAAGTTGAGTTCTATCTCAGAATCCACCAGGGCTATCTGTGCCCTGAACTCGTCCCGGATGATATCCAGGTTCTCTTGGGTGTCGGCTTCGAAGCGGGCTGTCAGTGCCGGACCAGTATTGGACGCCCTTACCAGGCCCCAGCCATTGCTGAAATCCACCCTGATGCCGTCCATCGTATTGACTTTTCCAGATGAGAAATCCGCATTTTTGATGATTTTGTCCACCAGCTCAAACTTGTAGTCGTCTGGCACCGGAATAGTGATCTCTGGCGTGTTAACCGTCAAAGGGAAGTCGGCGATGCAGTCATCCAGGCTTTCACCGTGGGTGCTAAGGATTTCTGCGAGTCTGCAGGCCGCATATAGGCCGTCATCAAAGCCGTACCAGCGCTCGCCGAAGAACATGTGCCCGGAGAACTCGCCCCCCAGCAGCGCACCGGTTTCCTGCATTTTTTCTTTCATGAACGCGTGCCCGGTTTTCCATAATACGGGGCGTCCGCCGTGTTGGGTGATCAATGTCGACAGTTGGCGGCTGCACTTCACGTCAAACACGACGTCGGCGCCAGGATTGCGCGAGACCACGTCCTGGGCATAGAGCATGAGCAGAATATCAGAACGGACAATGCGGCCGGAGGGTGTGACGACGGCGAGGCGGTCGCCGTCGCCGTCGAATGCTACCCCAAAGTCTGCGCGCACATCGACCACCCGCGTCGCCAGGTCAGCCAGATTCTGTTCGTTACTGGTGTCTGGCGAGCGACCTGGAAAGCGGCCATCGATTTCGCAGTTCAGTCGCTCAACTTCGCAGCCCAGCGCTTCCAGTAGCGTTGGGGCCAACTCGCCGGTGGCACCATTGCCGGCATCTACGACGATCTTCAGAGGGACGGCAATGGCGATGTCGTGCAGCACCTCCTCCATGTAAGCAGGAATGATGTCCTCTTGGGTCGCGCGGCCCGTTCCGTTAGTGTATTGCTGGCTGCTTATTCGCTCGCAGACCGCTTTGATGCCACCGGCAGCGATGGTTTGCTGGTTCAGTACGATTTTCAGCCCATTATGTTCCGCCGGATTGTGACTGCCTGTGATCATGATGCCAGATCTGGAGCCCAGGTGCCGTGTGGCGAAATACAGCAGCGGGGTAGGTACCAAGCCAATGTCGGTGACATCCCTGCCGGTCGACAGCAGTGCCTGTATTAACGTTGACTTGATTCGAGGGGTGGACAAGCGGCCGTCACCGCCTACGATGAAGCCTTGCTCGCCGTGTTCCTCGGCAATGCTGCCGACCGCTTTACCAATTTCCATGATCAGGTCGTCTGTCAGTTCGGTTTCCCCGTGCCCGCGGATGTCATATGCACGAAAGATGTGCTCGGGGAATGCCGACGGCATAGTCAGATTTGACGCGACGTCTGCTGCCTCATGCAGCTCCAGACCCATGTCAGTCGAGTCATGCTGGTCGAGTATCTCTGCTGCCTGGAAAAGAGGGTTGGTCAGATCATCTGTTGGTTCAGCGACGGACTCAGCATCCGGCAACGGAGTGTCCCAGCTACTTGAGCTGCTTTGTCGCAGAGCGCGCAGCGTAGCGCGCCGCAACTGCTTTGCAATGGGCACCAGCTCAGGGATTGAAAGTTTGAGGTCTGTCTTGTCGTCAGCTGCTGAGATGACGCGACTGACCTCTCTTGCCAGCTTGCGAGGGAACATGAGCAATAACAGCGCCACCGAAACAATGGATGCCGTAATCATTAATGCGAGTACAGCGTACAGCGGCGTGGGGCTGACTTTTAGAGCGCTAAGGAGCGAGTCCGAGGGAGTAAAGCTCACTCGCCAGGATGTGTCGGGTACGGCGACGTAGCGCGTTATGGTGTCCGAGGAGGCAGACCCATTGGCTGCGACGACGCGGAACTGCTGCCGCCCTGTCGGACCGCTGTAACCCTGCTCCAGTGTGAACCTACCGTTGGCATCCAGCGCTATAAGTTCGCTGCTTAACCACGCATTGTCCAGTGTGATGAAGATAACCGCCCAGCGGTCCGTCACTCTGGGGTGTTTTAATCGGGCGGCCATAGATGTCAGCCAGGCATTCTCAAATTTGTAGGCTTCCGGTTGTGTCGCCTCTCCCTCGGAGGCGCGTCGCACCAGGTCGACCTCGATATGGTTGCGTAAACCGCGGTTGCCGCCGGAAAAATCTGCCGTGCCGAGATCACCGATAGGGATGACACGCAGTCCGATCACCTCTGGGAAGAAGTCCAGCAGGGTTGTTTCGACCAGGCTCATGTCTTCATCCGTGCCGCTGGCAATGGCCGAGAGTGCCAGCGCAGACTGTGCTGCGCTGATCACGCGGATTTCCAGGTGAGTGATCAGTCGCTGGATGTTGATGGCCTGTTGTTCGGCGAAGGAAGTCGCTACCCGCTCCACCTGTTGTTTCTGCAGCGCGGGCTCGCGCAGTAAAAGAAGGTAGGCGAAACCCAATATGCTGGCTAGCAGCAAAAGCATCAGGATGAGGGCGCCAATGCTTCTTAAGGAGTTACCCTTGGCCGCGATACCTTGGGGTGCGCTGCTGCCCGCGACCATGGTGTTTGTTTCCCCGGCGTCGTTTTTTTTGGATTTTTTAAGCTTGAGCATTCACTGCGTCAGATAACACGTCCGTTGGGTCATCATAGTACATCGAAAGGACACTACAAATGGGCATACTTCCAATATTAATGCAGCATGGCGGGTTGCTATGCCTGTGCTCTGCGGTTTCTGCATGCCACTCAGTCTGCGTGTCTGGCCTGCTCAGCAATCAGCTCCAGAATTTTGCGCGCGATCACGTGTTTGGTCGCACGTTCTAGGGATTGCTCTCCCGTCTTCCAGATGATGGTGGCGGCGTTATGGTCACTGTTGAAGCCGACGGAATTGTCTGAGACGTCGTTAGCCACGACCATATCGAGATCTTTGCGCGCCAGCTTGTCCCGGGCATATGCCAGCACATCGTGTGTTTCTGCGGCAAAGCCGACGGTGAAGGTATTTTTAGCGCAGGCGCTGATGGTAGCGAGAATATCCGGTGTCCGCACCAGCTCCAGTTCGACGGTCTCCGCAGACTTCTTGATCTTCCGGGTCTCCGAGGAGGCCGGTTTGTAATCGGCAACCGCGGCACAGGCGATGAAGATATCGCACTGCGGCAGTAGGCGCTGGCATACGGTGAGCATTTCATCGGCACTGGTGACGTCAATGCGATGGCTGCCCTCGGGCTTCGTGAGTGTGACAGGGCCGCTCACCAGTGTTGTTTTCGCCCCGGCCTCTACAGCGGCTCGAGCCAGAGCATAGCCCATTTTTCCAGAGCTGTTATTAGAAAGGTACCGCACCGGGTCGATTTTCTCACGGGTTGGCCCTGCTGTGATGACGACGTGCTTCCCCGTCAAAAGGGCCCTTTGGAATAGATTTGCTGCTGCTTCGGCGATGGCGGAGGGCTCCTCCATGCGGCCCGGGCCCGTATCCCCGCAAGCCTGTTTGCCCTCTGCGGGCCCGACAATATGTGCGTGTCGCCCGACAAGAGCCGCTACATTGGTGGTGGTTCCTGCATTCTTCCACATCTGCTGGTTCATGGCCGGTGCCACCATAAGCGGTGCGGGGCAGGCCAGCGCCACTGTTGTCAGCAAGTCGTCGCCACGGCCGGCGCTCAGCCGGGCGATCACGTCGGCAGTTGCGGGGGCGACCAGTAGGAGATCTGCCCAGCGAGCCAGCTCGATATGCCCCATGGCCTGCTCGGCTTGCTCATCGAGTAGCTCGGTATGCACAGGGTTGCCAGAGAGCGCTTGCAGGGTGAGAGGTGTAATGAACGCTTGCGCCCCGCGCGTCATGATGACACGGACATTGGCGCCGCGATCCTGTAGCTGCCTCACCAGCTCCGCTGATTTGTACGCCGCGATGCCGCCACTGACGCCAAGCAGGACATTGCGATTGAAAAGATGTCCCATTTGCCTGACCAAACTGGGAAAATATACGGTCAGCAACCATACCATTGTGCCAGTAGATATGACACTGACGGCAGGGAGGGACTAGTGCGGGGCGCTGATGGGTCTCCGGGCAATGACCCCCGGGACAGGGTGTTGCATCATGCGCCTCGCGTGCTGTCGACTGCAAAGTTGCTGGCTATTTTGTTGCAGGCGGGTTACCGGAGAGCCCGAGCGCCGGCTATGGCGGAGGCCTTGTTGTCTGAGTTCGGTGGGTTGGGCGGGCGCGTGTGCTCTGCGCAGGATCGTTGGCTTTCTTGCCCCGGGGTCGGGCCGGTCAACTACGCGCGGCTTTGCAGGCAGTGGGCGCCGGCGAGTTGTTGGGCAGCAGCAGCGACCCCGACACTGTCTGCAACGGCATGTGGCAGGCCGTGATCGGGCGGTTTTTACCCGGCTTTTATGGATACGCGACACCGGGTCTTGCGCTGTGAGGATCGCGTCCCGGGTACCTTGGATGGCGCTGCGGTGGACCCGAGGGAAATCGCGGTAAGGCCCCTACAATACGCCGCTGCCGCCGCAATATTTGCCCCGTTTGGCTGGTGCTCTGGCCCTGCTGGATCACATCATTGTAGGGGCAGGTGAGAGCTATTCCTTTGCCGAGCAGGGGTTGCTGTGACAGGGCCGGGCGCTTGCTATGGCAGGGGCGTTCTGGTATAAAGTCGCGCCGTATGCGGTGGCTCCCGACGCGACGTGCCGCACCCCATCAGTGACAATTGATAACCCAGTACGCGCTGGGGAGAATGAAAAGCCATGGCCAGAATCTGTCAGGTTACCGGGAAACGACCGGTAACGGGAAACAATGTTTCACATGCGAAGAACCGTACTCGACGCCGCTTCTTGCCCAACCTGCATCAACACCGGTTTTGGTTGGCGTCGGAAAAGCGTTTTGTGACTCTGCGAGTGTCCAGCAAGGGGTTGCGGATCATCGACAAGAAGGGGATTGAGAAAGTGCTGGAGGAGATCCGGGAACGCGGTGAAAAGGTTTAAGGGAGGTAGACGGTGAGAGAGAAAATTCGATTGAATTCAACGGCCGGCACGGGGCATTTCTACACAACGGACAAAAACAAGCGGACCATGCCCGACAAACTGGAAATCAAGAAGTACGATCCAGTGGTACGAAAGCACGTGATCTACAAAGAAGGGAAGATCAAGTAACTGGTTTGAATGCTGCTGTACAGAAACCCCGGCTTCGTCCGGGGTTTTTTATGGCGTTGGGAGGTAGGGGGCTAACGCCATCGACCTCGTTAGTGTTTCGATGACTCGCCTCTTCCAAAAAGGGGCTTAGAAGAGCCCCGAGCGCGGCCTGTTATGCCGGAATTGCCAGAAGTAGAAACGACACGACGAGGTCTCGAGCCGCACTGCCGTGGCCGGCACGTCGTGGGTGTCGTGGTGCGCCAGGGCCGGTTGCGCTGGCCGGTGCCCGACGACCTGGATGCGTTGCTATGCGGCCAAGCAATAACGTGTGTAGAGCGACGCGCAAAGTATCTCTTGTTTCGTCTGCAGGCGGGCACGCTATTGGTGCATTTGGGGATGTCGGGCTCCCTGCGCGTGGTGGAACAGGTTGCACCGGTGTTGACTCATGACCACATCGACCTGCAGTTGGATAGTGGTCAGGCCCTCAGATACCACGACCCTCGGCGCTTCGGCTCGGTGCACTGGATCGCGACTGGAGCAGCTCACCCGCTGCTCAGAGGTCTGGGTCCGGAGCCGCTGTCAACAGCATTTGACGGACAGCGCATGCATCAACTTGCCAGGGGCCGGAGAACACCGATAAAAAACTTTATAATGGATGCAAAAGTTGTTGTGGGTATTGGTAATATTTACGCTAACGAGGCGCTCTTTTTGGCCGGAATCCGGCCCGATCGCGCTGCCGGTCGTGTTGCATTAGCGCGTTATCAGCGTCTGGCTGAAAAAATAAAGCAAGTGCTCACTAACGCTATAGACCAAGGAGGAACAACTCTCCGCGACTTTGTTGGGGGTGACGGCAAGCCGGGTTATTTTGCCCAGCAACTTTACGTTTATGGCCGTGAGGGAGCGCCCTGTAAGCACTGCCAGCGTCCTTTGCATGCTTGTCGCTTGGGGCAGCGCAGCAGTGTCTACTGCGTGACCTGTCAGCGATGATCACGCTACACTAAGCCGAAAAGGGGAGCGGGCAACAAGCCCGGGGGTGTTGAAATGAGTATAAGAGCGAGGGCTCGTCGGACGACTATTGGCCTTGTGGTAGGGTGCGTGCTGTTGCCGAACATGTTGTGGGCACAAAACGCCGTGGAAGAAACCCCGAATGAATGGGCGATGGTGGGGGACCTGGTGGTTGCCAGGCCGATTGGAGCGGTACTCACGGTGGGAGGGGCTGCCGTGTGGCTGGTCAGTCTGCCATTTACGCTGCTCGCGGGTCATGCTGGTGAGGCGGCGGAAACCCTTGTCTACGGCCCCGCAGAGGCTACCTTTGTGCGTTGTCTCGGCTGTCGTCAACCCGGTTATACCGACAAGGATCGCCAGGCGATTCAGCGCCGCGAAGAAAGGCGCGCTGCTGAAGAACTGGAAGCCGAGGCCGATGCTGGAGGCGGCAGTTGGTAAAATCAGGCTCGACCAGAGGTTGGTCTAGTCGTGGGCAAATCGCATTTTCAACGCAAGCGCGACATGAGGAGGAACGAACGGACTAATCTCTCCATCCAGGGAGGCGATCTCCTTGACTAGCGAAGAGGAAATGAACGAAAGGTGTTCTGCGGGGGTCAGGAAGATGCTCTCAAACTCAGGGTAGATCGCCCGATTCATATTGGCCAGTTGAAACTCGTATTCGAAATCCGCGACCGCGCGCAGACCACGCAGCACGCAGCGCGCGCCCTGGGCTCTGGCGAAATCGGTGAGAAGGTTGCTGAACCCAATCACCTCCACGTTGTCGAGGTGTGTCAGGGCGTCTTGGCACAGTATAACCCGTTCTTCCAGGGCAAAGACCGGCGTTTTTTTCTCGCTGTGGGCGATGGCTACCACAACGCGATCAAATAAACGAGCAGCGCGTTCCGTCAGGTCTACATGGCCATTGGTGATCGGGTCAAAGGTTCCCGGATAGATAACGCAATCGGTTCGCATGGGCAGGGTGGCTGTCGAGGCAAGAAGCTGATGGTAAACAATTTACCGTGAGGCGACAACGCACACTGGTTATCGCAACGCATGCATTTAGCCGATAGCCGCAGTGTTTTGATACAGTTGGAACAGGACCGAGCCGGCGACTTTTTCGCGCAGCTGGATCCAGTCGCTCGGCATCGCGGGAGGCGAGCGGCGTGCATCTGTCTCGATATACACCACCCCATTACGAGACATCTGACCGGTAAGCGCCGCGCAAACCTCCGTGCTCAGGTTGAGCCGGAAGGGCGGGTCGATAAAGACAATGTCGTAGCGCTCGCTAGTGTTTTCCAGAAATTGTTTTGCTGTGGCTTGATGGCAGCTGCCCTGGTCTGTCGCGCCCAGCCTCAGCAGCTGGTCGTTAATTCGCTTAGTAACAGCGCGAGATGTGTCGACAAAGGTGCAGTGAACGGCACCCCGTGACAATGCTTCTAGTCCCAGCGCACCTGTCCCTGCGAAAAGGTCGATGCAGCGAGCACCCATGATATGGGGAGCCAGCCAGTTAAACAGGGTTTCTTTTACCCGGTCTCCGGTCGGTCGCAGCCCTTCTAGAGGCTCGAAGTCCAGCTTGCGGCCGCGCCAACGGCCGCCAATGATACGCACTCGTTGTTTGCCGACGCGCCGTTGAGATCCTGACATTTCTTCGCGTAATCCAAGAATGGTACGATAGGTGACTTTCAGGTCTGCGGTCAGCGCACACTGTAACACGACAGTAAATCAGTGTTTTCAGTCGCATAAAAAAGTGAGGCTGCAAGGGGTGTGCCGGGAGCCTTGTTGCTCTGTCTCTCAGGGGCCTGATTGCTGACCGCTTGACCTTCCAGGAGTGCCATCTTGCCCAGTGATATTGACAATGTATTGCGCGCTGTTTCGTCCTTCTTGACAGAAAAACCGATATTGGCCAGCGCGATTATGGCGGCTTTGATCATGCTGTTGGTGGTCTTTGCGCTATGGCGTCTCAGCCCCAGGCTCGCTGCACGCGCGCGACGTGATAGGGATTTGGTTGTGACAGTGGCGCAGGCTACAGCGGTTGTTTATGACCAAGCCGAGCCCGAAGCTGAAGCCGAGCTCGAACCCGAACCCGTGACGCAGACCGTTGAGGGTGATGTGGATGCGCAGGCAGGTCTATTCGCACGCTTGCGCCATGGGCTTGGTCGCACCAGTGACAACCTGGTGCAGGGGATGGGCAATCTGTTTCTGGGGGCGAAGACAATCGATTCGGATCTGCTTGAGGAGCTGGAATCGCGCCTGTTAATGGCGGATGTTGGTGTCGAGGCGACACTGGAGATTATTGATAAGCTGACACAGCGGGTTTCACGTAAGGAGCTTACGCGCCCCGATGCATTGCAAGGTGCCCTGCGTACGGAGTTACTGGAGATGTTGCAACCCTGTGAAGCGCCGCTGGCCGCGGCAGGACAGC
>JABSPW010000087.1 GCA_013214285.1 Halioglobus sp.
GAGGCCGGTGGTAGCCGCATCGCATGACAGGAATATTTGCCCAAGGTTGTCTGGATCGGTGAGGCCCGCCGTGCTAATGAGGCAGATGGCGCCTGGACGGCGCGTGACCTAAACGGCTGGGGCCATGGTACTGGCGCAACGCCCTCTGTGATGGGGTTTGGAGAAGAGGACCGGTTTGTCGCGATTACGGACGGTGAGGAACTGATAAATATGGTACTGTTTTGGCGTGAAGCCATGCCTGAGGATTGGGTGCCGTCACAGGAGGCTCCGAACAGGCGGATAGCGGGTATGTTACGCGCCAATATGGGTGTTTCGGATCTACACTGCAATCGGAGCGGTCAGTAGTTGTTGCAGGTCACGCTGCACCGGTGGTTGGTAATACGCCGCGCAATATTCCCTGGTACCTACCGGATGAAGCGTCTGCTTTGTTGATTGCTCTATTGGGTAGCAACCCCAATTGTCAGCCTTACGGAGTGCAAAGATTTCACTGGAATCCAGTGCAACAACGACTCGAAAATAGGGGGGTCAAAGCGGCTATCAGCTCGCCTTCATCGGAGCCTATGCTGAGTCTCGGCGCCAATCGAGTTTACCCGGCAGGCGTGCGGGCTACTCGTTGGACTCTTGACGCGCTCGATTGGGGCACCGGTGAGTCTCTGTTCCACTTTGCCATTGGAGGCCAGCGCTATAATGTGTTCTTCGCAGCCATTTTGCTGGATGAGGATGGTTCCATACACTGCGGCTCGTCCTGGGGTCGTGTGCGCCTGGCGGTGCCGGATGCGCCTTAATTAGGGTTCACGATTGCTTGCTAATTTGATGTGGAGGTGGCTGTGAACGACGAGCTCATACTCGATATAGATGACGGCATCGGGCTGATTACGCTGAATCGCCCTAAAGCGATGAATACGTTCACTGCGCGCATGCAACAGGGCTTAGGCGAAGCCTACCAGTGTTGTGATGAAGACGATGCCGTTCGGGCGATTGTGGTGACCGGGTCAGGTAACGCGTTTTGCGCGGGCGCTGATCTTCACCGCGATGGTGATACGTTTGGCGTTGCAGGTGAGCTCGATTTCAGTTCCTGTCCACTGGCTATGCAGGCTTGGGATGTTCGCAAACCAGTGATTGCGGCTGTGAATGGTCACGCGCTGGGTGTCGGTCTCAGCATTGCTATGCAGGCTGATATGCGCGTTTTCGCCCTGGAGGGGAAGTACGGTTTTCTACAAAACCGTCGGGGCGTCCTCGTGGATTTTGCCATGGAGTATCTACTGCCCCGCCTCATCGGGTTTGAGCGGGCTTTTGAATTGATCGTTCGAGCACAAGAACTAACAGGTGCCGAAGTCGCTGAGTGGCGGCTGGCGAATCATGTTGTTCCGGCAGATGAGGTATTGGATACGGCGCTGCATATTGCTCGCGATATGGCGGTAAACTGTTCCCCGTTGGTCATGGGAATGCACAAGCGCTTACTGTGGTGTGGGCTCGATTTACAGCGCGATGCTCTAATTGAGCAGGAGACGCGCGCTTTGCTCGATACGCTCGCCCGGCCTGATGCAGTAGAAGGTGGCATGGCTTTTTTTGAAAAGCGCAGGCCTGTCTGGGGTGCTACAGTGCCTCGAGATTGGCCCGCGGAACTCATGGATGCTGAGGGAGATCAAGATTGATATGTCTTGCGTAGTCGCCGTTTGCGGCACGCGGTCCCCATGGAAGCGATTGTATGGTGTTTGCTGTCTCGCGTATCAGCAGAATCTTTTCCAGACGATACGGGCAGTTCTATTGTCTTACCGGTGGATATGGGAGACTTCCGCTATAGTGTTGCACAAGAGTTGGCGGATGCTTCGTTATCCGGTGGTGAGGAGGTGACTGTGGGTAGGTATGAGCAGCTGGCGCAGGGCGTTATTCAGTGGGGGGCGTTATCGCTGCTCTTTGTTTTCGCGGTGGGAGTGATTTGGGTCGCGGTGGTCTATGTCATTGATAAAAATCAGACAGAACAGACAATTCGTCGCAACTATCCTGTCGTGGGGCGGTTTCGTTATCTGTTTGAACACCTTGGAGAATTCTTTCGTCAGTATTTCTTTGCCATGGACCGCGAAGAGCTCCCTTTCAACCGCGCAGAACGCAGCTGGGTGTACCGTGCTGCAAAGCAAGAGGACACCACTATCGCTTTCGGTTCTACGCGGCCCCTGACTACTCACGGTGACGCCATTTTTTTGAACAGTGCTTTTCCTACGCTCCACCAGGACTTTGCTGAAACCGGACCAATCACCGTCGGCGCGGACAGTTGTTTGAAGCCCTATACCAGCAGGGCAATCCTCAATATTTCCGGAATGAGCTACGGCGCCATTTCCAAACCCGCAATCCAGGCGCTTACCCATGGGGCGCGTATGGCAGGTATCTGGGTGAATACGGGCGAAGGTGGCTTATCGCCTTTTCACCTTGAGGGGGGTTGCGACATTGTTTTTCAGATTGGCACCGCCAAGTACGGAGTGCGAACGCCAGATGGGCAGCTGGACGAAGATAAGCTGCAAGAGCTCGCCTCGCACGAAACGATCCGTATGTTCGAGATCAAGATGAGTCAGGGCGCAAAACCCGGCAAGGGAGGTATGTTACCCGGCGTAAAGGTTACGGAAGAAATTGCCCGTATACGCGGTATTCCAGTAGGAACTGATTCCATCAGCCCCAACGGGCATGAGGACATCCGCAGTGTTGTTGACCTGCTTGATATGATCGACCGTGTGCGCAGGATTACCGGCAAGCCTGTTGGATTTAAAATGGTGGTTGGGGACCCTCATTTCTTTGATGAACTCTTCGAAGAAATCCACCAACGCGGACTTGACAGTGCGCCGGACTTCATTGCGATAGACAGTGCCGACGGTGGCACAGGAGCAGCTCCACAACCGCTGATGGATTACGTCGGCATGTCTCTTAGAGAGAGCCTGCCAATTGTGATCAATCAGCTGCATGCTTATGGTCTGCGAGACCGAATCCGAGTCATTGCATCCGGTAAGATGATTACTCCGGGAAAGGTAGCGCTGGCGTTGGCCGTAGGTGCCGATTTTGTCAATTCTGCACGCGGCTTCATGTTCTCGATTGGCTGTATTCAGGCGCTTCAGTGCAATAAGAATACCTGTCCGACGGGTATCACGACCCACAATGCGGATTTGCAGCGAGGACTTGTGCCTGAGGACAAAGCCAAGCGCGTGGCGAATTACGCGAGACAGATGGAGTACAGCGTGGGGCTTATCGCACACTCCTGCGGTGTGGCACAACCTCGTCAGCTGCTGCGCCATCATGTGAGGATCATACAGGATGGTAACCACTCGATCTCGCTAGCGGACATTCACCCTGTGCCGGAGATTCGGCCAGAATTTAGGTCTTCAGAGAAGGGGACATCAAGCGTCCGGCAACATCAGTGAATACTCCCGATTGCAACAGTTTTCAGTCTTCTTTGATACAGAGCCCCCCCAACCACCACGTTGGTGTGCAATCATAGGTCAGACGACCACGGTCGCCGTGTTGGAAATCTAGAATACGTTCAGTACGTTTATCAGGGGCCATGCCAGGGGCGGATACATCTTGCAGATCCTCCAGGGGTATGGGGTATGTGGCCCAGTCTTTCGGCGCGCGCCAGCCCGGTGGTGGTGCCAGCTGGGAACGTGTACCGCTGATCGGATAGAGTCCGCGCCAATCGCGAATCTTGTCTGACAGATTCTGTACAACCTGCGGGAAGGACTGTGCCAAATTATTGTGCTCGTTGGGGTCGTCTTCAATACGAAATAAGTAGTTGGTCACAGTGGTCTCTAGCTGATTCTGCTGCACCTCCTGAACCAATTTCCATTTGTCATTAAAAGCGGTCAGGTTGAACTGCCCATAAATGGGTGTTTCGGAGGCGAAGTAGACGAGTTTCTGCCGCGGCATTCGGATACCGTCGGCGATGGCTGGCCACACGCTGTGCCCGTCAAAGCTACGTTGGTTCAGGGCTTTGATGCCTGCCGCGTCGGCCAGAGTAGGGAATACGTCCATGACCGTCATGATGTCCGTCATCTCAGTATCGGGAGGTATATGGCCTGGCCAGCGGATGACAGCGACTACACGAATGCCTCCTTCAAACGTCTCGCCCTTACCGCCGCGCAAGGGCGCATTATCCGCCCCGCCGACAGAATAGGCTGCACCGCCATTGTCGCTAAAGAAGAGTACGATCGTCTCGTCAGTAATTCCCTCCTCATCCAGCGCATTCAGTACCTTGCCGATTGCCTGATCCATGGCATCCACCACTGCAGCGTAAATGGGCCGCGCGCTCTCCATACCAATGAGTTTGGAAATGCGCCGTGTGTCATCGGTCTGTTTGGCGCGTGCAGGTGCAAGTTCAGTATTAATGTCTCGGTATTTTTCTTGCAGATCATCAGGCGCGTCCAGTGGGGTGTGGGGTGCAATGAATGGCATATAGAGGAAAAAAGGTTTAGATGGGTCACGCTCTCTGATAAAGCGGACCGCCTCCTTGGCAAGTAAAAAAGTTTCGTAGCCTTCGTCATCAATAGAGACACCATTACGCTGAAAATCTTTGCCGCCTTGGTTTGCAAAGGGCGGATAAAAGCCGACTTCGGTATGCAAGTGACCGTAAAAAAGCTCGAATCCCCGATTGTTTGGATGATAAGTCATCTGCGCGTGGCCGAGATGCCACTTGCCGATTATCGCTGTCTGGTAGCCCGCGGCAGAGAATGATTCAGGCATGAAATGCTCATCAGGATGCACGCCGATGTTGTCCCAAGGGAATATCACACCGTAGGCTACACCGAGTCGCATAGGATCGCGTCCGGTCATTAGCGCTGCACGCGTCGGGGAACAGATAGGGGTGGTGTAGAAGCGTTGCAGCTCGGTGCCCTCTGCCGCGAGTTCATCGAGTGAGGGGGTGTCGATATCGCCACCGTGGAAGCCGACATCATTCCATCCAAGGTCGTCGGCTACGATAACGACAACATTCGGTGGCTTCTCCTTTTGCGCAAAAGCGTGCTGGGGTGCAAGCAGTAGTAAGGCAAGCAGCAGCTGAAATTTTGTCATCGGAGTTCTCCATGTGGATCAGCGGTCAGCGCTACTTTCGGCCAGTGGTAGTGCTTTCTCAAGAGTTTCTCTCCCTCATTCGTTTCGTTTACTTGGGGTGGAGCGCTCTTGCTGCAGCGAGATCACTATACCGCGAGCCACAATTAGGGGTGCCGTCGCGCAGCCAAAAGGCGCATGACTGCGTTCCGTGATGAGAGCAGTATAGGGCCCCGTCCGTTTGCCTTTTCCCTGTAGTTTGTCGCTGTGTTTATCGTAGATATGCTCTGCTTCCGTATCCTTGGTATAGAAATCGTAGCATCTAGCGCGGGCAAAACCAGTGACAACTGCTCTTGATGCGCACTGGGTGATAGGGCAAGCTGCTCGGATGGTAGACTACAAGGTGCTATTCCTCATTGTCCACTTGCTGTTACAAACAGCGGTGTTGATAAGAGTGCTGGAGAAACCGCATCGGCAACCCGAGTCTAGGATTGCCTGGATCGTCGTGATTCTGGTGGTCCCTGTGATCGGTATTTTTGCCTATCTCATGTTTGGTGAGACCAATATAGGTCGCCGCAACTGGCAGGCGATGGAGGCAAGCAAACGACAAGTCTCGCATGCCGAGCAGTATGAGCTCGTCGATAATACGCGTGGCCTTCCCGCGGATTATGCTCACCTCTTCAGTGTAGGGTATTCGATTAGCGGGTTTCCGCCAGTCCAAGGTAATCGAGCTGAGTTGATGTCCACTTCACGCGTTGCAATTGATCGTATGGTTGAGGATATTCGATTAGCCGAAGATCATGTTGACGTACTGTTCTATATCTGGCTGGTTGACTCCAGTGGTGAGGCAGTGGCCCGAGCCCTTATCGAGGCAGCCGGACGTGGCGTCTTTTGCAGAGCCATGGTAGACCGCGTCGGGTCTCGCCGTCTCTTAAAATCATCTCTGTGGCGGGACATGAAGCGAGCGGGAGTCCATACTGCCGTCGCGCTGCCGCTGGGCAGCTTTCTACTGTGGCCATTGCAGGGGCGGATGGACCTGCGCAACCACCGTAAAATTGTCGTGATCGATGGCCGCATCACTTACTGTGGCAGTCAGAACTGCGCTGACGAGGCCTTTTTTATTAAGGCGAAGTACGGACCCTGGGTTGACACGATGCTGCGCGTGGAAGGTCCGGTAGCAGCGCATAATGAGGCCCTATTTGGTGAAGACTGGACTGTCTACGCTGGGGCCGAGCCAATCTCAGACCGACCCGCGTCCCCTGTAAGCAACGATGATACTGTTGTGGTACAGGTTATTGCGACGGGTCCCAATTTACGCTACTCAGCAATGCCAGAAATGTTTCTGTCGCTGATGTTTCGTGCGCGCCGTGAGCTTGTGATTACAACGCCCTATTATGTGCCCACTCAGGCAATGCAGGAAGCGTTGAGGGCTGTGGCCTATCGCGGGGTGTCCACGATGCTCGTAGTGCCTGCCCGTAATGATTCTAGGGAGGTAGCGGCTGCCAGTCGCAGTTACTATTCGGGTTTGCTGCAAGCGGGCGTCAAGATATTCGAATTTGAGGGCGGTTTGTTGCATAGCAAGACTCTAACCCTGGACGGGGATATAACGTTGATCGGGTCCGCCAACCTGGATAGGCGCAGTTTTGATCTTAATTTTGAGAATAATATGCTGATTTACAGCCCCGCGCTTACATTATCTGTTCGCGAACGCCAGCAGTCGTATATGGATCGATCGAAGCAGGTCTCCCTCGAGGAGGTGGCGCACTGGTCCTTGACTCGTCGCATCTGGAACAATGCTGTGGCGATGATGGGCCCGATCCTCTAAGCGCCGGAGTCCGGATTTCCGCCTGGTCGGCATCGTCCGCGCCTTTTTAATCATTGTCCGTTGCCCTACACTAGGGCTTTTTTTGCATTGCATGGATATCCGATGTCAGACGATACTCGTAGCTCCGGAGACGGATCAACACCACAGATGGCTGACGGCTCAGAAGCAGACTTGGTAGCCTTTGCGGATTGTGAGTTGGTAAGTATCAATAAGGCGTGCATGCTTGTGATTAATCGACAGAATGGCATGCAGCAGATGATGTCTCCGCAGGTAGTGGAGGGGCTAAAAACGTGCACAACGTTCAAGCCCGTCAAAGAGCATGCCGCCTATTTAGCTAAACGTCGGCCTGAGTTGCAGGGGCAGGAGGCCATGGCGGCTCAGGCGATGAACAACCTGAAAGGTGCGGGGCTGTTGTTACGCGCGAACACGGTATGTCAGGAATTGTCGCGCTCCCGCATGAGGAGTTTGCCTGCCACGCGGGTGTTTATCATTACCTGTGACAGGCCGGCCGCTGTCGAACGGCTACTGGACTCCATACTTCAAAATGGCAAACCCAGTCAGCACGACGCTTTACTGCTGATGGATGACTCTCGAGATCCCAATAATCGGGAAGCAAACCGGCAGGCCGTGGCAAAATTCAATCTCAGGAGTCCAAGAGAGATGTGTTACCTGGGGGCAGAGGCACAGGCCTCCTTTCTGGCGGACATGATCCAACAGCTGCCACAATACGAGGAGGGAATACGGTTTCTTTTGGATCATGATCACTGGATCGGTGCCAAAACCTATGGCCGGTCGAGGACCTTATGCCTGTTATTTTCGCTGGGTTATCGGGCCCTGGTCATGGACGATGATATCCTTTGCCAGGCCGTGCTGCCGCCGCTGACAGAAGAGGGTGTTGGCATTGGTACCAGCGCACGGCAGGCGATGTTCTATGCTTCGCAGCAGGAAATGTTGCAGCACAGCAGAACTGCAAATTTCGACCCATTGACCGGGCATGCCACCTACCTCGGTGCCAATCTCGGTACGGCTCTACAGGAACTGAACGCCGGGCCGATGCGACAGGAACAGCTTCGAGGCTGCAACGCGGCCCTTGCCAATGTCTTGCTATCCGATTCGCCAATCCTCGTTACCCAAAGTGGTTCACTGGGTGACCCTGGTACGGGCAGTGCGCACTGGGTACTTGCGCAGCGTGAGGCCTCCATGCAGCGATTGGCGGAGGCTTCCCACGGTGTGCGGGCAGCTGCGGAGAATCGCCTGAACTGGGTGGGGAGCCCTCAGGCGTTTTTTCACAAGATGTCTGTTATGTCTCAACTCACTGGTTTGGATAACAGTTTCTTGTTGCCACCCTATTTTCCGGCTTATCGTGGTGAGGATGCCTTATTTGGCGCGATGCTGGTCGCCATACACCCAAAAAGTGTGTCACTGGAGTACCCCTTCGCGGTCCCGCACCTGCCGCTTGAGAGTCGGCACTACAGTGTGGACGACCCCATTGCGCTGCGGGGCGACGCATCAATTTTTGCACGTTATCTGACGGAAAAGATCGACTTCAATGACTCGACCACACCAGAGCACAATATGGGCTATCTGGCTCAGGACCTGCAGCGTGTGGCATCCCGTTCTGATGGTGATCTGCTGTTGGACTTTCGCAGGGAACATGCCAGGTTCCAAGCCAGTTACCTCAATGCCCTGCAAGACCAGGCGGAACGCACCGCCAAGTTTGGGTCTGCAGAATTGCAGGCCTATTTGGGTCGCGGCATCCAGGAGTTGCAGCAGGTGCTCGGTGAAGTGAATAGCCCTTCCAACCTGCCGGGTGTCACCGGGGGCAGCACTGATGCGGAGCTGATAGCGCGATTCAGAGCATTGGCCCTGGGGTTTTCTGGCGCCTTGCAGGGTTGGGTCGAAGCTCGAGACGTCGCTGGGCCGTTGGCTGACGGCATGATCGACTGCGGGCAATTGTTGCCCAAATGACCTACTGTATTGGGTTCTATCGCCAGTGCTTTTCAAAAGGCAATAGAGATCTCAATGCCGTAGCTTCTTGGTTCGCCAAGCACAAAGGAGCCGGCACCCAGTGACTCAGTATTGGAAAAGCCGCCTTGGAAATAATTTTCGTCGGTAATGTTATCGACATATAAGAAGACCTGGATATTCTCCCAAGTCGGAGGAATATAGCCCAGGCGGAAATTCCACAGAGTAACGTCGTCGATCGTAGCCCGATCACGAAACTGGGTATCCCATGCGGTCGCGTCGAGACCGGTATACAGTTTGTCGCGGTAGTACATTGACAGACGTGGAGTGAAGTCACCAACATCTGTCGGCAGTATAGCCATGGCGGAAAGAGAATAGGTTAGCTTGGGTACCGCTGCGAGGTCTTCATCTGACCGGTCTACGGTGGATTGCACCGGCGGTATGGAGTCGGTGTCTACGTCAGACGCGATGAAATTGTCGTAACTCGCATCGGTGTAGCTAGTAGTCGCATTCAGTATGACATTGGGCAGGGGTAGCGCGGTCAGTTCCAACTCAAAGCCTTTTATAGTTGCGGCTCCCGCGTTATCCACGTAGAGCAAAATATCGGCAAAAGAAATACCCTGCTCAGTGATGCGGATCTGGATATCATCGTAATCCATGTAGTAGAAAGCTGAGTTGAAGCGCAGGCGCTGATCAAAGGCGTCAATTTTGAAGCCGATCTCATAATTGTTCACTTCTTCTGGGTCAAACTCGGCTATCTCCAGCCCTTTCATTTCAAAACCGCCTGACTTGAAGCCGCGGCTGTAGGTTAAATAAAGTAGGGAGCTATCGATTGGAGTATCAGTAAGATATTCGTCTGGAATTGTGAAGGCATTGGTGACAGTAGGTGTCCACTTGGACCAGTCTTCATCTTTTTTTACCTTCCCGTTAACCGCCTCTATCACGTTGCCGTCTAGCGTCAGGTAATCCTCCACAAGGCGGATCGGGAGCACTTGGGGTGGATTTGCATAAAAGTCTGTCGGGTCTGGCACCAATAAGACCCCCTCCTCGCAAACAGGCAGTGAACCTGGAAAGAAGTTTTCCTTTACAATGGTTTCACAGTCCGCTTCATACAGGGTAGCAGTGCGGTCGCGCTTCTCTTTGGTATAACGTGTGCCCAGTGTGAGCTGGTACCAGTCCGTCACCTCATAGGTACCCTGCAAGTAGGCCGCGTAGCTCTCGTTGGTGAGGTCGCTATTGGTTCCGATGATCTTTGGTATCAGGGACGCCGTATCAATTTTGTAGGAATAGCCTCTGTCGCCTACCAGGTTGCCGCCTATGGTGTTGTCGATATCTTCCCGAGAGAGAAAAATACCAGTTGTGTAGGTGAGTCGCTCGTCGAAAGCGGAGCCAGTGAGTTGCAGTTCCTGACTGTACTGATTTCGCTCTTCGTCATCTGGCGCCGGAAAGTCGCCGTAGCCGGCCGACAGTGAGCTTTCCACTGCGCCGGCGACACCAATCCTTCCAGTATTGACGCCCGGAATATCGGTACCGTCGCTGTCATCGCCGGTTTTGATCCCATCTTGATGGTTCCAGGCAGTAATGCTTTTTATTTCGAAGTCGCCCACCTGCCAGTTGAAAGTGAGCCCGAGGATTTGACTAGTTTGCTTAAAGCTAGTCGGTCCGTTGATCGTCAGATTGGTATCGTCCGAAGCTTCCTCACTAGCGCGACATTGTGACGCGAAGGCGTCGGGTGTATTAAAGTTGGGCCAGGCAAAACTGTTGAATACCCCTTTGGGGTTCTGCAGGACGCAAGTCAGTCCTCCCCCGTTTTCCTTTATCTTGGACCAATAGTAAAATAAGTCGGCATCAAGATTGTTAGTCGGCTGCCATAATAGTCGCGCGGTCGCGCCGAGCCGGTCCTCGTCACCGTATTCTTTGCCGTCAAACTCGCTCTCCATATAGCCGTCCCGCTTGGTTCTGTTCAGGCCGATACGCGCCGCAAGCTTGTCCTCGATAAGGGGTATATTGGCACTGGCCTTCGCATCAGCGCGCCCGTGGTTGCCGATTCGTGTTGATATCTCGCCCTCGTAGTCTTCTGTGTGAGGGGCCATGGTCGTGACAATCAGCGCCCCACCAGTATTGTTTTTCCCAAAGAGTGTCCCCTGTGGGCCGCGGAGCACCTGTATAGACTCGGTATCCATGACATCCAGCAACTGACTATCGGTACGCGGAATATAGATGCCGTTAATGTAGACGCCGACGCCAGGGTCTAGCGCAGCGTTAGACTCTTTCTGTCCGACCCCGCGGATGAAGATGGAGGGTGCTTTATTGCCTTGTTCGCTGAAGCTGAGTCCTGGGACCGACTGCTGCAGGTCGCGCGTGTTAGCAATACCCCGTAGGCGGAGTTCCTCGTTGTTGAACGCCGAGATAGCGACCGGCGTCTCCTGTAACATCTCTTCCCGCTTCCGAGCGGTGACAATCACTTCCTCCAGCAACAACTGGTTACGGGAGGTGGCAGGGGTAGAATCCTGAGCCTCGACACTCAGGGCGGCCACACAGGTGGCAAACAGAGTCAATTGGGTGTAAGTAGAGCTTCTAGAGCAAAAGCCGTTAAATGGCTGCTTCATAAGTAGCCCTCGCATTTGGACCGCTGAGCATCAATGAGATTGTCGCGTTCAGCTGCTTGTGCTTCGGTATTGGAAGCACCCTGGTATTACTGTGACAGCACATTATTCAGCGGGTTCGGTTTATTTTTGGCCTGTTTGCGCAGCTGCGAGTCCTCACTATACAAAAAAGACGTATTTAATGACAAGTGGCTTAAAAAAATCGGTTCAGCTCATAAGGGGATAGCCAGTTCTGACAGAACTTCCGCCGTGTGGTCTCCTAGGGCCGCGGCGGGCCGAGAAGGCCTTCGTGACACCGGGGCCTGCGCGACTGGTGTGGTATTTCCTCGGGGGAGGCTGTGCCCCACACTGATACAGCGTCTCACCACGCCAACCAGTGTGATATCCAGCAGCAGACCGCCACCGCGGTGCCAGGCAAGCCACCCCAGTAATGCCCCGTGCAGGCCGGTCAGGGGGTCTGCGACGGCGTCTCCGCAGAATACGGCCTGCCCACTGGTGTGCTGTAACAAGGTGGTGAGCCCCGCCGCGACACCCGCATCATCGCCATAGGCAATCCAGTGCCCCATCGGCTGGGCGCGTCCGTATCCAGTGATAGACAACCAGGTGATGCCAGAGCCGCCCCTGACGATGTTTGCCGCCTGAATTCCCATTTGTTCCAATCCCCGTGGTCGTGCAGATTCCACCACGATATCGGCACGTTGACACAGTTGACGCAGTTGGTTTCTACCCCGCGGTGTGTCGAGGTCCAGTGCGACGCTTGACTTGCTGCCGTTGAGGAGATCAAAAAAAGCCGGTGGACCGCCTCGCGCGCCGTCCGGCCGTGAGGTACTTTCTACTTTGATTACCCTTGCCCCTAGTTCACCGAGCACTGCTGCACACAGTGGACCTGCCCAGATGGTGGAAAGATCCACAACCAGCGGCGGGCGGCGCGGCGATGGCCTGGGGACAGACAATCGTGTTGACTGGTGCCACCCATCGGTGTGTGGCAGTGATTGGTGTCGTGCTGCCGCCAGCCCCAACCAGCGCGCTCGGGCGACCAGCTCAGCACTGGGTCGATGTCGCACGGCGTGTGTTGCAGCCTCCAGGTTAGGGACCTCGCATTCCAGCCAGGCCGGTAAAAGCCGCCAGTCCTCTTCCCTCGGCAGATTCAAGGCGATCTGTCCATCTGCGCAGTGCAGCAAGTGGCAGGCGCCGCCGGGTGACACTGCGCCCTGACGCTGCAGGCCTAGGATGGCCGCCCGCTCGCCGAGCAGTTGGTGCGCTGGGAAGCTCGGATCCAGTGTACGGTCACCCAGTGTTGACAGCGCTAACCAGGTGCCTCGCGCTGCAGTAGCGAGTAGCGCCGGAGAGGGCAGTGTTGGCCCAAACGTCTCGCCGGTGAGGTACTGCGCGCCGGACTCGGCCCAAAGATCGCTTTCACACCGTGAATCAATAAGTTTCAACGCGGACGTGTCGCCCTGCAGTTCAGTGAGTAGGTCATGGGCATACTGGTCGGGTGTCATAACATGAGTGCTCTGCAAGGTCGTCAGTATGGCATTGTGTATACCGGGTTATTCAGAGCTTGTAGCGAAGCTCAACTCGGGCGGTACACTTGGGATATTGTCTTGGGGTTGCAAAGAAGAGGCGAACTCTAAATGCCCTGCAGTCACGCGCACTCTCGCTACAGTTGGCGGAGAACAGTAATTATTTTCCATCAGTCGCTGCCCCCCGGAACTACCCCCGGACGGTGTAGCCTTTTGTGTCGTTAAACTTCTTGCCATCGTAAGCGTTTTGAGCCCAGCCGTTATCTTCGATTTCTTTACCGGTCAGTCGGACATCCAGCGAGTCGGTGATCGGTCCGGACACTGTCGCATCCGGACGATACGCCTGCTCTTCCATTGCGCTAGCTGCAACCATTGCAGTGAGTTCGGGTGAGGGGTTTTGAGTGATGATAAATACGACGCCGGAGGCCGCATTCTTACCGTATAAGACCCCTGAAAACCACGCAGCACGTCAACGCGTGCGATGTCTACCCGCTCCAGGAATGCTATACCTGCACGGCACAACACAAAGACATCTCGCAAGTTTTGTTTCCACCTACGTGTCGTCACGATAAGTTCATCCAGTAGTGAGAGGTCACCGGGGAGCACTTGCTGGGCAAGAGTTTGTGCCGTCACGAGAGCGCACATAACGGGCATGATCAGTGTCTGGGGGAATCGGGCAAAGACCATTCTGCTAACTCGCTAATTATTGCTCTTATGGCAAACGGAACCCGGGTAATATGCCACCTCGCGAGTGCTGATTCGCAGATGCCTGTAAATCCTGAATCAGGCAGTGGCCTGGCGGGTTTGACGTAGACGAAGGTTATAGCGAAGCAACTGGAATATCAGTCTAAGCCTTTTCAATAAGCCAGCCTGTTCAATGGATTCCAGCAAATCCGCCGGGAAAATGCTCTGGTAAATGGGAATGCTATGTCGGGCTCGTATGGTTTCCAAAGAGTCATTCCATTCATTCTCCCACTCGATATTCATCATGAAGGGCGTTTCGCGCCCATGCTGCCATGCCTCAGTAATGATCTGCATGAGGATAGTGAAACCGCGAGGTTCCTTAAAAGTGCTGATGGCCATGACGGCGGCGAGAAACATGGATGAGTAGTTGTGACCGAACTGCGCCAGCTGAAATGCCGAAATGGCGATCTCATTGGAGGAGGTTGTCTCGTAGCCGGCCACGAGATGCCAAACATCGTGCATTTGCAGTATTCGAGCATTCAGGTAATGCAAAGGGTGTGGCAATTCACTGAGCGCTATTGCCTCCCGGTCCAGCACCTCTGGGTCGTACCCGTTCTCAATTATCATCTGATAGAGAGCGTGTCCCAGGCTATTTTTTGGACAGTCGGCAAGGGCGTCGATATCCGTATAATGAGGGATCGGGTTCTTGATTGCATCGACAGCGCCCTTGTGCCGACAAGCATGCTGCAGCGAAATATCAGCCATGTCTGGGTGCAGTGCTTGTCCAAGTGAAGCGACCGCCACCGTAATGGTCAGGGCATCATAACCCTCATCGTGCCCGTCTACGACCCGCCAGAATGCCCTCCAGAAACTGTCCTGTAAGGGCGCTTCGGGCAGGTTTGTCGGTATCTCGGGCGTAGGGCCCGATCCCAGCCAGGCCGATGTGATGTTGTCATAAACGGCCATCGTTGCATCCGGGCAGGCGTAGGCAACCCAGGCCATTGCTGCGCTCAATGCCAATCTGCCATCTGCTTCGCCGCGCTTTGCTGATGCAACTGCGTCGATGAGGGTATTGGCGTCCACCCAGTGGGCATCGCGCTGCAATTGTTGCCTGCGGTTCATGTCGGCATCCTCCGGTGTAACGGCACGTGCAGCAAGTGTAATGTTGTCAGCACTGGATTCAGTATACGACTTCTGCTAAAGATGCAAAACCTTCGCGGGTGGATTCCGAACGCAAGAGCAGAAGCAGTGCAACTACGAGCACAGCTTGTCCTTGGGCTAGGTGCAGTGATGCTGGCTTTCCTGGCACTGCTTTTATGGTCCTACGATGGTGCAATATGGCGCTTTTCCGTTGAGGACAAGGTGGTGGCGCTGACGTTTGATGTCGGCCCCAATCCTCCTTACACGCAAATGTTGCTGGCGCTTCTCAACACGCACCAGGTGAAGGCTACATTTTTACCCAGAGGCCGTCATATCCAGGCCTTTCCTGAGCTTGCACGGAAC
>JABSPW010000088.1 GCA_013214285.1 Halioglobus sp.
CTGGTCGCCCACCCGCCCATGGTGCAACATTACTGGCATGGGTTCGCAGCGTGAGCGCTTTCTAACAGAATCCTTACAGGGGCTTCGCGATGCGCTCACCGAGCGAGCGCAAGACCTGATGGTCATGCACGGCTCACCCGAATTTATTCTGCCCCAGCTTGTGCGCGACTACAGCATCGATCGGGTAGGCGCCAGCAGAACACCGGGTTACTACGAGCGCGCCACTGAACAGCGGCTGCTCACCTTGCTGAAGGTGCCGCTGACACTCTATGAGACCGGCACCTTGTTCGACGAAGCCCAACTGCCCGCGAAGCTCAACGTGCTGCCCAAACAGTTCTCACCATTTCGCACGCTTGCAGAAGCGCTGCCTGTCCCTGAGCCCATCGCCGCGCCAGGACAACTGCCGCCGCCGCCCGCCGCCACCTTTCACCCTCTACGCGGTAATGGAGAAAAACCTCACACGGCCTTACCTATTCGCGGCGGCACTGCTGCCGGGCGTCGCAGACTGCGACAATTTGTTTTTGATCAACGCGATATCATCGCATACAAAAACACCCGAAATTGCCTCGATCCTTTCGACGGCTCCAGCACCCTGTCACCCTGGCTAGCCAATGGCTGCCTGTCAGCGAGAGAAGTCACTGCCGCAATACGCCGGTTCGAACAAACAGATACCTGCAATGACTCCACCTACTGGCTTTTTTTCGAATTGCTGTGGCGCGAGTTTTTTCACTGGCGTGCCTACCAGGACGACGTCGGCTTGTTTAGACTCAGCTCGAAACAAAAGAACCTTTACCATTGCACTTTCGAGCCCCGCAGTTTTGCCCGCTGGTGCGCCGGCGATACTGACTTCCCTATAGTCAACGCAATCATGCACCAGCTGACGACTACCGGTTGGTGCAGCAACCGCGGACGCCAGATCGCTGCGAGCTGCCTTGTCAACGAACTGCGACTCGATTGGCGTTACGGCGCGGCATTCTTTGAGAAGTATCTTATCGACTATGATGTTGCTTGCAACTATGGCAACTGGCAGTACATCGCAGGCGTCGGAGCCGATCCGCGCGGCGGTCGCCATTTCAATCTTGAAAAGCAGGCTAAAGACCACGACCCTCATGGCAACTTCACCGCTAAATGGTGGGGCAAACGCCCACCGCAACCAAAGTACGTTACTGACGCTGCTGACTGGCCCATGACCATTTCGCCAAATGCGCACTCCCAAAAAACGTGATTTGCCCCGTAAGACTTGTCCGGTCTGCGGGCGCTCTTTCCTCTGGCGGCGCCGATGGCGCAGAAACTGGGACCAGGTGCGGTTCTGTTCGAAACGCTGTCGACAATATCGCATCATTAAGGGCCCTTCGAAACAGCGCACTACATTCTGAGACCTAAGCATGCCAGAAGGACCTGAGATCCGCCGTGCTGCGGACGCCATCGCCAACGTGCTGGAAAATCACACCATCGACGTCGTGCGCTTTGGCCTTCCCCGCCTCAGAAACAAGGCCGGGCTATTGCAAGGCCATAAGGTCATCAGGATCGAAACGCGAGGCAAGGCCTTACTCACGCACTTTGACAACGGTTACAGCATATACTCTCACAACCAGCTGTATGGTCTCTGGGAGGTAGTGAAAGGACACTCGCTGCCCAAGACGAACCGTTCCATGCGGCTGTTGCTGCAAACCGCACAGCACAGCGCAATTCTCTACAGTGCCTCTGATATCAGCCTATGGCACACTGATGCGCTCGGTGAACACCCTTTCCTTGCCAAAATAGGCCCAGATATCATGAACCCGGCGCTTCACTGGCGAGACATCGCGAGCCGCCTAACTGCCTCGCCCTGGTGTGGCAGGACCCTTGGAACGCTTTATCTCGACCAGGCCTTCCTTGCAGGTAACGGCAATTATTTGCGTTCAGAGATACTGCACGCGGCAGGGCTGCACCCTTTGCTGCGTCCCGCCCAACTAAAACGCGGTCAAATAGGCAAGCTCGCCCGCGCGACTCTAGAGCTCAGTCGACGCAGCTATGAGACCGGTGGCACTACACTGTCTCCGCGATTATTCCGCTCACTCAAGCGACAGCAGATCAATCCCAGCAGGCGGCGATTCTACGTTTTTGGCCGAGCAGGGCGCAACTGTTACCATTGCGGCCGTCCTATCACGCGCCTCCAATTGGCTAATCGGAGACTGTATATTTGCGCGAGCTGCCAGGCCACTTCATAGCGCGTATTCACGTGTCAAAACCAACAACACCTGTACCATGCCCCTATTCAAGAAGCCCGTACACATGCACTGCACTTTTTTACACGGTACCACTCTAAACTGACCGCCCTGTCCTACTTGGCACACTGGGGCGATACGCCCATCACAGTTGAGGGTTCATAGCATCGATCTACTCTGGGCTGCTGCCGCCCTCAATCAATATACTACAGGGTTGGGCCAGCAGCCTTTTCCTGTCAGGGTCTCACCTGAGAAATCCATTGTTCTGGAGCCCACTCCTCAATCAAGTCACCATCTGAGCGAAGAAGAAAACCGGCATCCACTGCAGACTCCACTGCACTGGACACGGCGCCGACAAAAGACGACTGATCCACATACCGCTCCACCATCTGCCCAGGGTTAAATAGGAATGTGGTGCCAAACAGGCCGCAGAAGCTTCCTCCTTCTTGACCTAGTCCAGAAAACACAGCCACCGGCGCGTCCACATAAGGTGTGCGTATACCACCTAATACGTTGCCAGCGTCATCCAGCAAAAACCGAGACTGATCATCCGACACCTCTAAAACATCGCCCGTTGGTGGCTGGTCACCCTCAATAATCCAACGGTTTACCGCATCAAGCGCTGCGTTAAAGACATAGTGTGCATGACCAGAGTTCATTGGAAAATCACAATCGATAAAGCCCTGGACACTACTCTCCTCAACTACTGCCGAAAATGCAGGGTCAATTCCTGTATCTAGCCAACCCCCGGACGTTGAATAGGCGTCACCGTGTGCGGTACCAGCTACCTCCCAAAGCCTGAGTCTTTCGGTATCAGCCTGACGAATTGTGACAGAGTTGAGTGACTGTCGCAGCAAATCCGTTTCAGTCTGAAAAGTTAGCACAGGTGCATTCAGATCAGTACGAATCAGCACCTCGGGAGGGGTTTCTAGTAACACCTGAGGAGGCTCAGCGAGAGCGGCAGCGTACTCAGCGCGGCTGTGCACTATATAGCCATCGAAAGCTCTATACAGCGGATGAATCGCGTTCACATAGGTCGTTAATCTAAAAGCAGACTGCGACTCACCCGACCCTATCAATACCTGTGCCGACAGACCATCGAGCATATCAATCCCGGAAGGGCTGCGAAGCGCACCGGCAACTTGAGAAAAAATATCGTAAGAAAAACTGTCGCCCGGATGCTCCAACAATCCATATCTGACTTCATCGTAAGCCTTCAGATGAAAGGGTATCAGGGGGCTTTCTCTGCCATAAATTCCAGCAGACTGTGCCGTAACGCCTACCCAGGCATAGCCTTTACGGACAATCTCAACATGGGCATTATCCCATTCCGGCGTTGTGTCAAAGCCTGCGCTGACATTCATCCATTCGACAAGGACACTGCCATTAAAGGCAGCGGCATCGATAGGCCGTCTCACTAAAACTCGCGTTACGTACGCCGCACTCTCGCCGGGCACCACCTCCCACAACCCGTCACGCCGAAGTTCAGAAGTATTTTCGAACGCAGAAGCAGTACCCGATATAAAGTACTCCCGCTGCGTATAACCCACACTCTCCAGATCAAATAAACCAAAATTCAATGGCGAACCAACATCAGGCGGCAAAGAGACTATCGCCTGCTCAATCGGCAGGGTACTCGTCGGGGAAGCGTCCGGAGAATCACCGCTGCCGTCACTGCACCCTGCTGCACTAATTATCAAAAGACCCAGAAACAGTGCCGCATTACGCATAGCTGACTCACCCCATTATCATTTACCACATTGCACACAAAGGCTTTGAGAAGACGATTGGTCTAATGCAGACAAAGGAAAAACGAGGCAAGCCTCACTTGCCAACTAAACTAAAACAGGTGCTTTACAGCTCAACTGGCTGCACCCGACCCTCAAGCACGGTTCCCCAAACTTCTATATCCTTAATGTTCATAGGATCAACGGTAAGCGGGTTTTCCTGCAGTACTGTAAAGTTGGCAAGCTTCCCCGGCTCTATACTACCAATCTCATCCTCGAGCTGCAGGGAATATGCTGCTTCCTTCGTCACGGCCTTTAGCGCTCCAAGTCGACTGGCACGCTGCTCTGGTGCTCTCAAATTGCCTTCATTGGTGACGCGGTTCACCGCCGACCATATCAAAAAAAGTGGCTGGCCGGGCGCCATCGGCATATCGGAGTGCAGAGAATACGATATTCCTGCCTTTTCCACATCGCCCAGCCTCACCATACTATCCGCGCGTTCAGGCCCGAGCCCATGCACTCTATAGTTGTCTGCCAGAGCAACTGGGTAATAGGGATTAGCACTGACAATCGCCCCTAGGCGCTTTATACGCTCCACTTGCTTTTTGTCCGAAACCGCAAAATGCACTATCACGGTACGGTGATCTGTGCGCGGATTACGCTGCATGTTTTCTTGTAGCGTATCGAGCACCATCTCCAGGCCTTCATCCCCATTCACATGAACATGTATTTGATATCCTGCATCCCAGTAAAGGCGAAAAGATCTGGAGAAAAAATCAAGATCCATCATCCACGCACCAGAATGACCATCCGTATAGGGCTTTTTCAACTGCATCGCCTGTGAATAGATTGCACCATCGGCAAATAGTTTCACTTGTCCGGGCAAAAACGCTGTCATTCCGCTGCCCCAATCAAGCAGCTTCTCTGTCTCGGCAACCACTTCATCATCTTTATACTGGCCAGTGATTGATTTTCCATCCGCAATGAAATAAAAGCGGAATGGACTATCTGGTTGGCCCAAGACCGTGTTCTGCAGATCCTGCAACGGCTTTGAAACCAGACCACCGGGTTCAGCGCCGGTAGTGACACCATTGGCATGAAAGTAATCCTGTACAAACTGTAAAGCTGAAATGACGCGATCGGGCCGGAAAAGCTCACCTAGTAACAAAGGCCCCACTGCAAACCAGCCTTGCTCCCAATAGTGACCATTTTCAAAATCAGATTGGGCCTTCGCACTCTCACTCAGACTCTCATACCATTCGCGGGTGACTCCGAATCGTTTCTCCGCAGCGGAATTTAAATAAAACTCGTGCGCGGACCGGTGCCAAATAATGATGGGGCGCGTCGAGCTAATAGCATCTAATTCAGCTTTCTTCAATGGTCCGTGAAAATACTGATGATAGCCCCAGCTCAGCAGCACCTCATCTGGATCCTGCATTTTCGATTCGGCATTTTTCAGCCGGCTTATATATTCAGAGTGACTTTTGGCAGCGGGGTATGTTTTCCCCGGCAAATGCCAATCTTCTATCGCAATTATTTCTGACGTCATTGAAACACCAGCAAGCAGCGGGTGATCATGCTGGGCAATAAATCCCGGCACAATCACCTTATCCTTGAACGTATCGACCACCGAATAGGTCGAGTCCCCCATCGCAGCTTTGACCTCAGGCAACGATCCCGTAGCGATTACACGATCCCCTTGCACAGCAACCGCCTCAACTACTGAATTATCTTTATCGAGGGTAAGTATCTCCTTCGCCGTGTAAATTTCTACAGGAAAATCGTTAGGTTTAGTTGCCACTACATCCTGAGAAAACACAGTAGTGAACACGACCACGTGCAGACAGAACACCCAGAACACGACTATTACAGCGCGTTTATCTTTTCTATCAACCATGACATTTGCCTCCAGGCTACGCGTACCTCTGCATAAACTTTTCACGCTGCGCGCAATACAGGGCGAACAGACAATACTCAAATATGCTGTGCTAAAGCCTTAAAACGATACCTGCTATTGGCCCTTCTTGTGTCACATCCCATTGGAAGGCAGCATTACCCGACCCCTTATCATAGTCCTGGTAAAGTGCCCGGTAACCCAATCGAAAAATAGCATCTCGTCCAAACAGTGTCTGCCGATATCCAATAAGAACATGCGCATTCGAGGTAGAATCCGAGCCAACGCCGAAACCACGCACATCGGCAGAAAGCGCTATGTCCCAGTGTGCATCCCATGCATAGAGTACTCGGCCGCCAATAAGTGGATCCAACCAGTCTTCACTACCATCCACCTGACCCTCCGAATCAGCGTCGATCTCGACACGCATATAGCTCCAACGCACCCCCGCGTAGGGCTCGAAAGCAATACGGTCAGCCCTATCGCCACCTCGCCCAAGCACTCTCCTCTCAATCCAGCGATAATAGCCGCCAACAGCAATAATAGCTGTAGCGTTAGTGATATCGACTTTCAATCCTTCGATTTTTTCACTAGCGGTGAGCTGTGAATATATAGGATTCAGGAAATAGCCAAAGCGTCCCTTGCGCCCGTCAAGATAAGCCATCGCGCCTATGTTGAGATCGCTCAAAATATCGTCGAATCCAACATCAATATCTCCCTTCTCTTCACCCACCTGGGCTTTACCGTCCAGTGACAGACCCCACAGATAGGGAGCTGCCCATGTTACCCATCCATCTGTTGTCTCAAGATCCGGTGGATTCGATGCAAAAGTGATTGACACAAGCAAATACGCGCACAGGAATTGTAACACGTGCCGGCAACCTAAATTCTCGGCAATCACTGTCTGGTTTTTTCCTTCCCTAGCTATCATTGACCATAGCTGCTTTCAGTATGATAACCATCTTTTTCACGAACCTCTTGCTTTTTTAAAAGAGGCCTTCCACGCGTGGCCATTTTTATTAATAACTGGGTCCTTATTCGGCAGCATTCAGGGAATACAACGTCCTTATCTTGAGAGTACTGATGATGCCAGTGCTGTGAATCACGTGCTAGCACCTCCCTTCCGATCGATTTTAAGAAGCAACATAACACATGGACACATTGTGGAATCGTAGCAAATTCTTTACCCCAGGGTTGCGCATTGCGTGCTGTATGTCGGCTCGCTGAAACATCTGCATGGGAGATGCGCCTCGGCGCTGACGCGACCTTATACATTCTCACGCTGAGTGCCAAAGCATTTATGCCCATTTGACGCAGCACATCAATCAGTCGATATCACCTGCCGGTTACGATTTAACAATCGCTCGGGCGGGATCTTGATCACGCGCCTGTCATAGGTAATCAACCCATTAATCTCACTTTCAACATCGGTAGTTTGTGTATATATAGCGCCTGATAAACCGAGAGGCTTGAGGCTTCCTATCACGGACAGCAGGTTTAAATATGCGCTTTCAAAATTTCTTCCGTTTTCATACGCCGCATAACCCCAGCCATCGTCTACCGAAAGATGATCTTCGACAGGCAGACCGAGACCACCAAATTCACCATATACCACTGCACGGTCCCTCGGTAGTTCACTGATGAAATCAGCTTCACGCCCATACATATGCAGGTCGAGAACATCACCGGTACCTGTATCGAACCAACCGCTGGGACCTCCTGTCAATCTATCGGGGTCTCGCACCTTCACCGCTAAGAGTATTGTATTAGTATCGAATTGTCCCCATGCCTCATTGAATGGTACCCACGCAATTATGCTTGGGAAAAACTCCAGGTAATCGATCATCGAAGAAAGCTCAGCTTGAAACATATCAGCTGATTCTATTGATCGGTCGAGCCCTCGCCACGAAACGCCCGCTATTAAATTGGACAAGATATCCGTCGCCTGCCGCATAACCTGACGATAACGATCCGCACCTCCATCACCAGTAGGCATATCCTGCCATACTAGCAATCCCAAACGATCGGCATGCCAATACCAGCGGGCAGGCTCTACTTTTACATGTTTGCGAATGCTGTTGAAACCCATGCGCTTTGTCATTTCTATGTCAAAGGCGAGCGCCTCATCGGTAGGCGCTGTGTACAACCCATCGGGCCACCAACCCTGATCAAGCAGGCCAAGATGAAATACTGGCCTTCCATTGAAAAATAGTCGGCTTATGCCGCTACTGTCCTTTGCTACTCCTACCTCCCTCGCACCAAAATAACTGTCGACGGTGTCTACTACTTTTCCTTCCCGCAATAGGCGAAGGCGCACATCGTAGAGATGCGGATTTTCAGGGGACCAATGATGCAACACTTCCACCACGATGGGCAGCAAGGCCACCTCCTGCGCAATCACAGCACGCTCTACTGCCACCACCTCCTCTCCGGCAGTTACTGTAGCCTCTATTTCATCACCTGGATCAGCCCCTGACGTATCTATGCGCAAGGTCACCTTGCGCGCAGCTAGATTGGTCTTACTGGTAAGACGTTCTATGCGAGAGGCCGGCACCGCCTCCAGCCACACCGTCTGCCAGATGCCACTCACCGCCGTATAGCGGATACCGTGGGGCACCAGGTGCTGCTTACCGTACGCTCCCGGACCCAAATTAGTAGGGTCCCAAACAGCGACAACGAGTTCCTGCTCACCAGACTCATGGAGTGCATCGGTAACATCGAAAGTAAAGGGATCATAACCACCACGGTGAATACCCTGCCGTATCCCGTTCACCCATATTTCCGCTTCCCAGTCTACAGCACCGAAATGTAGCAAAAGTCGATGATCTGCCTGCAGAGAAGGCGCGTCGAATGAGCGCTTATACCAGAGTCTTTCAGTGGGCAATAGTGCTTTTTCTACGCCGGAAAGTAAGGATTCAATGCCGAATGGGACAACTATCTCCCCCTCATATTGTTTTGGCATTTGAGCATGGCGGTCAGTTACCACGAACTGCCAGAGGCCATTCAAATTACGCCAGTGCTCGCGGCGAAGCTGCGGGCGAGGGTACTCAGGGAGCGGGTTGGCACGATCAACTTTTGCCGTCCAGGGAGTCGTTAGTGTATGGATTTCTATGGGCGTAGTGAACTGGTAAATATTGTATGCAGCCAAACCTGCCAATCCGCCCACCAGTACTAGCATAGAAAGCGTCAAGCCGAGGAAGAGTCTTTTCATATTTTTCCGTTTATTGTTGCAAAATTACTCTTTCGCAGTGACTATACGCCACGTCACACCGACGATCCTGGGCAATTCAAAATCAGCATAAGGGAACCCGCCGCACAGCGCCACACCCAGCGTGGATCCTACTTTAGTAGGCAATACCCTCTCTTATCTTGCGGCACAGGAAGCATGTCCACCGCAGAAAAACTGTAGGTGCTACTCGCTCACGAGGCATTGTCCAGCTAAGTGCGCCCCATCAAGCTCCACCACGAGCATTAGTGCGCGTTTTCTCGAGAAGCAAGCGTACCTTTAAGATGCAAATATAAATCTAAGGCTTGTATCACAGCTCAATCGTTTCTATCAGTCCGATAATCGCCAAACTTTCCATCTCGATCATTCAGTGCCGCTTTCAATCCACTCTCGCTAGCTTTAGCGAGAAACTCATGCATGGATTTTTGATGCGTGCCCAGCGCACACAGCTCTGAACCCAAGCGAATACCGGTATGCAGGCCCATGACCTCCATCTGTCTATGCACTACCCGCTTGTTGAGCTGCACGAGATCCTGGGGCATCTGCGCTATACGCACCGCCATGCTCAATACTGCAGCTTCCAGCTTATCCTCAGGAAAGCAGTCATTAGCCCAGCCTAAACGGACGCATTCTTCGCCATCGAGCGAATCACCGGTCAGCATCATCTCCATGGCTTTACGCATACCAACAAACCAAGCATGGAAATGGTTATCTGGAACACCAAAACGCACCGCTGGATAACCCATCTGCACATCTTGAGCGACATAGACGAGATCACAACAGGTCGCTAATTCGCTGCCACCCGCCAAACAGTAACCGTGAACTTGGGCGATGACAGGCTTCTGCAGCTCCCATATCTTCATCCAGCCTTCTGTTACATGCCGCGGCCAATGCCCATCACCCCCAGCGGTATACCACGGTAGCTCATTCTCGCCCTCGCCGTAGCCGGAGCCTCCACCCAGATCGTATCCAGCGGAAAAGCACTTGCCAGCGCCTCTGAGAATCATCACGTAGACTTCTTTGTCCTTGTCTGCCGCAATTAACGCGTCAACAATGGCGCCGCGTAAGGCATTACTTAACGCATTGCGCTTCTCCGGTCGGTTTAACGTGATGCGCCGCACATGAGGCGCCGGGTTATCGATTTCTACCAGAGTGTTTTCAGTCATACCAACTCCTAATTTCGTTTCATCGTTACTGAAACCTGTGTGCGGAAGACACCAGACTGCTAAGCTCGACACAGACCGCAGGCGACATGACGCACTAGAGACCATGCTCAGTGTCTGGCGCAACACCCTCTTTGAAGAACCATGCCAAGCGGCCTCGAATCGTGAACCCAACGCCTCGCCATACCTGGATGCAGCGGAGAGACGATCAATGGAGGTTCCGCACAGTATAGCGCAGGTCCTCCCGTTTTACGGGCCACTCTTCTCTATGCGAAAGGGACGCTCTGTGTCCTCGCTATTGACACAGAGCCGCATAACCGACTAGCGTCGCGGCTGACTGCTTACAGATCGCAACATGATAGACAAAAGCAAACCTGTCCTTTCACCACATTGGCCTTTCGATATTCGTCGCCTGCCGTTCTACTATGGTTGGGTAATCTTACTGCTCAGCACCGCCGGTATTATTTTCTCCATACCCGGACAGACTATGGGTATGGCTGTGTTTACCGACCACTTTATCGAGGCGTTTGGGCTGAGTCGCACCGAGTTATCTCTGGCCTATCTCATCGGAACGGTCGCTTCGTCCTTGTTCCTAACACGGGCTGGCCGATGGTATGATCGTCTTGGCGGTCGGATCATGATGGCCCTGGCCAGTGCATTGCTGGGTCTCACGTTGGTTTACATCGCTGTCGCCGACTCCCTCACAGCTCGCTTCGGTGACGGCGCATTGAGCAGCTTTATGCTGATTACTCTAGGCTACTTTGGCGTCAGATTTTTCGGCCAGGGCGTACTCACCTCTGCATCACGTAATATTCTCCTGGTCTGGTTTGAAAAAAGGCGCGGACTGGTTAGCAGCACTCGTGGCACTTTTGTCAGTTTCGGATTCGCGATCGCCCCGCTTGTGCTTGCCTGGATGATAGGCTACGGGGGATGGCAGAAGGCGCTTTGGGCGCTAGCTTTCTGTTGTTTGATTTTCGCCATCGTCGCCCTGCTCTTGCTGCGCGATAGCCCGGAGTCATGTGGCGTATTGATCGACGGTCACAACGGAAAGGACCCTGCACAAAAAACGACACCTAGAAACAGCGCGACACTTAACGAGGCCAAAAAAACACCTGTGTTTTGGCTGACCACCCTCAGCCTGAGCATACACTCCCTGTTCGCCACTGCAGTCACCTTCCATATCGTTTCTATTTTCGCAGAGGCAGGACGCAGCCAAACTGAAGCATTCGCTTATTTTCTTCCTGTTGCCGTGGTTTCCACTACAACCAATCTTCTCTGTGGCTGGCTGGCTGACAGCCGCTCGCTTAAACTGTTCATGGTTGCCATGCTAGCCAGTTTCCTGGCAGGCGCTGTAGGCCTGCTCTACCTGGCGCATGACTGGGGCTACGTACTACTGGTAGCCGGCTTCGGCATAGGTGGCGGACTGTGGTCGGTTACGTCTAATCTCGCGTTTATTCGCAATTTTGGGCCATTGCATCTGGGAGAGATCACTGGCCTATGCACCTCCATCATGGTATTCGCCAGCGCCATCGGGCCTGCCTTATTCAGTTTAGGCCTGGATCTGTCAGGCAGTTATGCAGCCCCCCAATGGCTATGCATTGCCCTACTGATCGGACTGCTACTGTTTTCGACAGTGGTACACCAGGCGAAGCCCGAAACCCCAAGCATCACTGCGGACAGCGGTACCGTGGATTGATGCTACCGAGCACGCAGCCCATATCATGTATCAAGAGCGCCTGATCTGAATCAGCTCAGCCATTATGGCCACGGCGATCTCCACAGGTGTCTTACTACCAATCGAGAGACCCACTGGGGCGTGTAAACGCGAAATAGCACCATCAGGAAGCTCCAAAAATCGCAGCCGCTCCAATCGTGCTTGGGTAGTTTTTTCAGAGCCCAGCGCTCCCACATACCAGGCATCACCCGTCAGAGCTTCCATCAAGGCCATATCGTCGATGCGAGGGTCGTGGCTGAGAGTGATAACGGCGGTCTGCTCATCAACACCGAGCTCACGAATAACATCATCAGGCATGCCGCCGCGCAGTTCTACATCAGGCCCATCCCATTGCGCCAGCACCTGCTGTCTGGGGTCTGTCACGACCACCTCAAAATCGAGGGCCTGAGCAAGTTCGGAAAGGACAATCGCTAACTGGCCTGCACCAATCAAGACCATGCGCTGCTTAGCCCCGAAAAATTGCTGTAGCACAGACCCGTCAAACATAGTTTCTCTCGCCCGGTCAACGGGTTCAATGATTGTGCGGTTTTTCGCCATATCAAAACGGCGCAGCAGACTGCGCCGTTCCTTGAGCGCAAGGATCACCTGCCGAGCCCATTCGAGACCCTCACTGCCAAAGGATTCTACTAATACCGTAATCCTACCGCCGCAAGGCAAACCAAGACGCTCATTCTGCTCAGGATCGAGACCATATTCCACGACCTGCGCGGATGAATTCGTAAACTCACCGGATCGAATGCGTGCAAGAAGATCGTCTTCGACACAACCACCCGACACAGACCCGATTTGCTCACCGGTATCCAGGCACCCCATCAAAGAGCCCAACGGCCGCGGGGACGAGCCAAGGGTCGCTACCACCGTACAAAGCCACGGGACCGCACCCGACTCATGCCAGACACAGACTCTCTGCAATACCGCTCGGGTGCCGTTTTGCATGCATTACACCCCATTCTCGGTATTTCTTTTCGACTGCACATTCGCTGCCAACAGGTCTGCACGTGTATCAATATCCCTGAATATGCCGTCTGTGCCCACGTCCACCTCAATCACCTCATGGCGATATTTTTGCAACAAGGACTGCCCACCGATATCACCACGCAGTATCATCAAGTCAGGAAAGTATGCGGCAGGCCAAATCACTGGATGGCCCCGCCTACCGTCGTGGACTGCAACAACGATACCCGGCGTTTCCTGCCGAGCAAAAACGTCCAACAATGTGTTAAGAACCTTCGGCGTGACGGCAGGCATATCTGCAAGGAGAATCGCCACTGCGTCAAAACCCCGCGCGGCCTGCACCCCGATCCGCAAAGAGGATGACAAGCCCTGGCGGTAATTCGCATTTATTGCGGGCTGATATTGCAAACCCTCGAGAGCCTGCCCAACCCTCTGCGCCTGATACCCTAAAACCACAATCGTGGAGTGCAAATTGCTGGTCATCGCATGCTGCACACTGGAACGGACCACTGCCTGTCCCTTCACTTCCATGAGTAATTTGTTGTGCCGCCCCATACGCCGGGAGCAACCCGCCGCCAAGACAATACCCGCCACGCGATAACACTGTGTGTCAGCGCCGGGGGCGCCAGAGCGCGGTACCTGGTTATCAATCATGTTCTTCCGATCAGTACAAACTGCGGCTACACGCGACCGGGGCCCAACTCATACTTGGCGATGGGCAGTTCACGAATACGCACACCACGGGCGGCAAATATCGCGTTGGTGAGCGCCGGCGCAATGCCCGGCGTGCCCGGCTCACCCGCGCCGCCCCAATGCTCCATACTATTGATGATATGCGTTTCGATTACCGGCGTTCGATCCATACGTAAGGCGCTATAATCGTGGAAGTTAGACTGAATAACTGCACCACTTTCGATGGAGATGTCACCATACAGGGCTGCTGTCAGCCCATACACAACGCCCGATTCCATCTGCGCTGTCAACCCATCCGGCGAGACGGCGAAGCCAGGATCCACGGCTACCACCACGCGATCCACGCTCAGATCACCGTCGGTGACAGTCACTTCCACCACCTGCGCAACCAGTGTACCGAAGGATGCCTGCAGCGATATGCCGCGACCACGTCCATCAGCAAGCGGTTTGTCCCAGTCACCTGCCTCTGCTGCGGTATCCAACACCGATCGATACCGCGGCAGGTGCGCAAGCAGTTCTCGACGATACCGGTATGGGTCTGCGCCCGCTTCATAAGCCAGTTCGTCGATAAAAGACTCGGTAAAAAAGCCGTGCTGGGAGTGATCCACACTGCGCCAGGGGCCAAACGGCACATGAGTCGGGCTGTCAGTGTAATGGACGTACTGATTGGGCACGGCATAGGGTATGTAGGGTGCCTCGGCCGGCTCGTGCTTATCGACAAACTGGTTTTCCCAGGCCACGGGCTTCCCCGCTGCATCCAGTACCGCATGAAACTCCGAGCGTACGGCAGGTCGGTAGTGATCATGCCGGACATCTTCCTCCCGCGACCAAATCAATTTCACTGGCACGCCCACCAAACGAGCAAGCCTGGCGGCCTGTATCGCGGCATCTGGATCAGCACGGCGACCGAAGCCACCGCCCATCGGATGCTGATGCAGAGTTACCTGTTCAACATCCAGCTGCAGCGCCGAGGCGACAGCATGTCGTGTCCCCAGAGGATTCTGAGTCCCGGTCCATACCTCACAGCGACCCTCGGCAAACTGCGCCAGGGCATTCATCGGTTCCATACAGGTATGCGCCAACCAGGGCACCTGGTAAGCCCGGCTGATGATCCGCTCCGCCTGTGCGATGACCGCACCAACATCGCCCTTCTTAAGATCCACCTTACTAGTGCCATTATCTCGGTCACGCCGCATATCGGCAGCGAACTGTTCAAATAGGCTCTCCGAGGAACTGTTGTCGTGATCAGTGCGACTCCACTCTATGTCTACTGCCGGCATCGCCTGCTTGGCATGCCAGTAGCTATCCGCGATAACCGCCACCGCATCATCGATTTGCACCACGTCAAACACACCTGGCATCGCTTTGGCTGCCCCCGCGTCGATAGCCACTACGGTAGCGCCGAAGACGGGGGCCGCCCGGACGGTGGCGTACCGCATACCCTGTACCGCG
>JABSPW010000089.1 GCA_013214285.1 Halioglobus sp.
CAAGGGGCGGCGCAGTAGCGCAGAAGGGGATATCCCTACATTCAGAGCCTTGATGACGTCTCTTTCGGCGACGATCGGCACCGGTAACATTGCCGGTGTAGCCACCGCCATAGCGCTGGGCGGGCCTGGTGCGCTTTTCTGGATGTGGATGACTGCGCTGGTCGGTATGGCAACCAAATACGCAGAGGCCGTCTGTGCCGTGCGTTTCCGAGAGCAGGACGCGAAGGGCAATTTCAGTGGTGGTCCCATGTATTACATCAAGAACGGTTTGCACAGACGTTGGCACTGGCTGGGCGTGGCCTTTGCGGTATTTGGCGGGCTCGCTGGTTTCGGTATCGCAAACACAGTCCAGTCGCATTCTGTGTCCGATGTTCTTCAGAGTACCTTTGCGATCGACCCCAATACAACCGGGATCGTGTTGATGGTGCTGGTCGGTGCCGTTGTCTTGGGTGGAATTCGCCGCATTGCCGTTGTTGCCAGTTTCCTGGTACCGTTCATGGCAATAGCCTACCTGGTAGTGGGCGTAAGTATTATTTTTTTGAACCTGCCGGCGCTGCCCGGCGCGCTGGCCACTATTGTGCATGCCGCTTTCAACCCCACTGCCGCAACGGGTGGTTTTGCCGGGGCTACGGTGTGGGCTGCTCTGCGTTGGGGCGTTGCCCGAGGTGTTTTTTCCAATGAAGCCGGACTGGGCTCTGCGCCGATCGCTCATGCGGCGGCACGCACCAATCAGCCCGTGCAACAAGGCATGATCGCTATGTTGGGGACCTTTATCGATACTTTGATAGTGTGTTCGGTAACGGGCTTGATCATCGTCATTATGGATGTGTGGCCTGGCGGCGTTAGTGGCGCACCCTTGACCAGCATGGCTTTTTCGGCCGCCATGCCAGGCGGAGAGTATGTGGTCACCATAGGACTGTGCTTGTTCGCCTTTACGACCATCATTGGCTGGTCTTTTTATGGTGAACGCTGTGTGGTGTTCCTATTCGGTACCAGGGCGATCTTGCCTTTTCGGATACTCTGGGTATTGGCTATTCCATTGGGGTCCGCAGGTGACCTATCTACTGTATGGCTGGTGGCTGACACGCTGAACGCACTGATGGCCATTCCCAATCTCGTGGCCCTGATTCTACTGGCTCCCTTGGTATTTCGCTTGACCCGTGAATACCTCGAGCAGCCCTCAGCGGCAAGCTGACGCCCCATGCAACAGTGGCCGGTTAAACGACATTGAGCGATGTTGTAAACACTGTTGAAGCGTGTGTCGAACGCGCAATTGCTGCGGTCGGCAATAGGCTGATCGTTGGAGCCCCACTCGGGCTTGGTAAACCTGTGCAACTGATGAATGCTTTTTATGCAAGAGCATGCGACGACGCGGCCATGTCTCTGCACATCGTCACCGCTTTGTGTCTTGAGCTGCCGCAGCCAGACAGTGAGATCGAGGCGACCCTGTTTGATCCTATCCGACAGCGATTGTTTGGCGATTACGAAGAGCTTGCCTTCTATTCTGCCCTTAGAGCTAACAGACTGCCAGACAATGTGCAGGTGACGGAGCTTTATTTTCGTGCCGGATCAATGAAGCATCATGCCCTTGCGCAGCAGAATTATGTGTCGAGTAATTATACGCATATCGTCCGCGATATGATGGCGTTGGGTGTTAATGTCATGGTGCAACTGGTTGCCGCTCGGGAGACCTCGAGAGGATTGTCCCTCAGCCTGTCCTGCAATCCTGATCTGACACTCGAAGTGCTTGAAAAAAGGCGAGTAACCGGGCTAGGTCCGTTGCTGTTGGCGCAGGTGCACGACGACTTGCCCTTCATGACTCTGGATGCAGAAGTCGAGGCGGACGCCTTTGACACAATCGTGTGGAACCCTAAGTACAACCGAACGCTATTCGCAGTGCCAAATCCACCCGTACCCGAGCAAGATTACGCTATGGCGATGCATGCTAGCAGCCTCATCGCAGATGGCGGCACATTGCAGATCGGTATCGGTGCGCTTGGCGATGCATTGGCACGGACGTGTATTCTGCGTCAACAGCACAACGATCGGTACCAAGCTCTGCTGGCACAGTTGGGCGCGCCGGACCACGGTGTCGAGGGAGGCGTTTTGCCTTTTGTGGTGGGCCTGTATGTTTCTACCGAAATGTTCGTAAATGGCATGTTGCAACTGATCGATGCCGGCATAGTGAAACGCGAGGTTTACGATAATCTGTTACTGCAAAAGGGCATTAATAGTGGTGATATTTCTGATCAAGTGGATGAGCATATGTTGCTTTATTGCCGCGACTCTGGCCTATTGCCCAGGCAGCTGCATACGCGGTCACTTGCAGAGCTACAATACTGGGGCATTCTTGGCCAAGACATCGCTCTGACACAGGATGGCCTGATTGTTGCAGGGCGGATGATGGCGAACGACATGGATGACCCTGAGGTGCGAAGGGCATTGCTCGCAGGGGTGTCGGGTACTACTCTTCGCAACGGAAGGCTGTTGCATGGAGGTTTTTATCTGGGGCCTAAAACGTTTTACGCGCGTCTGCGTAAGCTCGATCCACTGCTTCGCTCCAAGATCTGTATGACGGCGGTGCAGCGCACCAACCAGCTGCTGCTCAACTATCCGCTGTACAGTGCCCAGCGCACCAAGGCGCGCTTTATCAACACTGGGATGATCGCTTCCTTAAACGGCTCGGTAGCTTCGGATGCACTGGAGGACGGTACGGTGATCAGCGGAGTCGGTGGTCAATATAACTTTGTTGCGATGGCACATGACCTGCCCGGGGCACGCTCTATTCTTTGCATCCGCAGTACGCGGGGCGCAGGTAAACAGCTGCGATCCAATATCGTCGCAAATTATGGTTACACGACAATTCCAAAGCACCTGCGTGATGTAGTGGTGACAGAATATGGTGTGGCGGATCTGCGCGGACAAAGCGATTCGGAGGTGGTTAAGCGCCTGATCAATATCGCAGACTCGCGCTTCCAGGAGGGGTTGCTCAAATTTGCAAAGGACCACAACAAGCTCCCGGTTACCTATGAAATACCTGTCGCAGTGAGAAACAATACACCCGAAAGGCTACGCCACTGTCTAGCGACATACCGTCAGGGCGGCTTGCTGCCTGAATATCCTTTTGGTTCAGAGCTAACTGAACAGGAACGTGCTTTGGTGGCCAGCCTGCGCGCGATTAAAGCGCTAAGTCGAGAGCCGACGACCTTCGTTAGCGAAACAGTCCGGGCGTTGCTGCATAGGTCTGACCCGGAGGCGGCGCGGCCCTTTCTCGAGCGCGTGCAGCTCGAGCACCCGGGATCGACTCGCGAATTTCTGATGCAGCAATTGCTATTGTTACAGCTGGAAGAACACGGAGTATTAAAGGTCAGCTAGATTGTGCGTGGATCGTTGTGGCGCTTCAATGGCAACGTCAGTGATTTGTTTTGCGGACCCCCGTTGGACTGGCGGCTTGTGCTGCAAGTGGGTATGCTAATTCGATGCCCCGCATCTTGAATGACAGACTGGTTATCGCTATTTCCTCTCGTGCATTGTTTAATCTCGATGAGAGTCACGATGTTTACGAAGAAGAGGGTCTGCAGGCTTATTCTGAGTACCAAATTGCGCACGAAGAAGAGCCGCTCGCGCCAGGTGAGGCGTTCCCCCTGGTGCATAAGCTACTGAAGCTGAATGAGAGCCTGGAAGAAGACTGCCGGGTGGAAGTCGTCTTATTGTCGCGGAACAGCGCCGATACGGGGCTTCGTGTGTTCAACTCCATTCAACACTATACGTTGGACATCACTCGGGCAGCGTTCTGCGGAGGTGAGAGCCCTTGGCGCTATATCAACGCGTTTGGATGCAAGCTGTTTTTGTCGAATGAGGCACAAGATGTGCGCTGGGCGCTGCAAAGTGGTGTTGCGGCAGCGACGCTGGTGTCGCGCGGTGGCACAACCCCGGATAGCGAGCAACTGCGTTTTGCTTTCGACGGTGATGCGGTCTTGTTTTCGGATGAGGCGGAGAGGGTCTACAAGCGTGAAGGCTTGGAGGCGTTTACTGCCAGTGAGCAGGCTGCTGCGCGGGAACCGCTTGGAGGTGGCCCTTTCAAACCGTTCCTCTCGGCGCTGCACCGACTGCAGCAGTGTTTCCCACCGTCGGAGGCCCCCATTCGAACCGCTCTGGTCACCGCTCGATCCGCGCCTGCTCACGAGCGGGTAATACGCACCTTGCGGGCCTGGAATATTCGTATCGACGAATCTATTTTTCTCGGTGGATTGAACAAAACAGATTTCCTTCGCGCCTACCAAGCTGATGTTTTTTTTGATGACCAGGAGACCCATTGCGATCTCGCCGGCGAACATGTTGCCACGGGTCATGTGCCGCATGGCGTGGCCAACAACTGAGCACTTGCCGCTCAGGCGGCAGCAGTAGGTTATTACTTTTTATTTGGCAAACTATCGATTTTATGGCTATTCTTTATAAGCATCCGGGAGGTGTAGTGTCCTCACTGCCCCCGTGTTGCGGGAGGTTGCCATGAAACTGCAGCAGCTGCGCTACATCTGGGAGGTTGCCCATCACGATCTCAATGTGTCAGCGACGGCGCAGAGTCTTTACACTTCCCAGCCAGGTATCAGCAAACAGATACGACTACTGGAGGATGAATTGGGTGTCGAAATATTCGCCCGCAGCGGCAAACACCTGACACATATTACGCCCGCCGGAGAGGCTATCCTGCAAGCGGCAGAGGAAGTGCTGTTCAAGGTTAAAAGTATTCGCCAAGTCGCAGAGGAGTTCGCTGACGAAAGAAAAGGTAGCTTGTCAATTGCTACAACACATACCCAGGCCCGCTATGCGCTACCAGAGACCATTGGCGATTTCATCGAAAAATATCCGGAAGTATCACTGCATATGCACCAGGGCACCCCCATGCAAATTTCCGAGATGGCGTCGGACGGTACGGTCGATTTCGCCATAGCCACCGAGGCGCTGGAATTATTTTCCAATCTGATCATGATGCCCTGTTATCGTTGGAACCGTTGCTTACTGGTGCCCAAGGGTCATGCGTTGACGCAGTCGTCGCGGTTGACTCTCGAGGATGTCGCGGTCCACCCCATCGTCACCTATGTGTTCGGGTTCACCGGGCGCTCGAAACTCGACGATGCTTTTATGGCACAGGGTCTGGTACCTAAAGTGGTGTTCACAGCTACCGATGCGGATGTGATTAAGACCTACGTGAGGCTGGGGTTGGGTATTGGCATCATTGCGGGTATGGCTTACGATCAAAAGATGGATAGCGATCTGGTCGCCCTTGATGCTAGCCACCTGTTTGCCAGCAGCATTACCCAGATTGGTTGTCGACGTGACACTTTTCTGCGTGGCTACATGTACGAGTTTATAGAGCATTTTGCTCCTCATTTGTCCCGTGAGGTCGTAGCCGAGGCGTTCATTTGCCAGACCAAAGCTGATCTCGCCGAGCTGTTTTCGCATCTCGAGCTCCCGGTTTATTAACCAAGCTCTAATAATGCATCGGGGACTTGTGCCGGCCCCCTCACAGTGTTTAGATTGTCGCGCTGTCAACGCCTGGGGAGAATAACGTGGAATTGGCTTGCCTGGACCTGGAGGGGGTGCTCGTACCGGAGGTATGGATCGCCTTTGCAGAACGCACGGGTATTGAGGAGTTGGCGGCAACGACCCGCGATATTCCGGACTACGATGTACTGATGCGACAGCGTCTTGCGCTGCTTAAAGCTCACGGTCTGACGATTGATGATATTCAGGCTGTCATCAGCACCCTGGAACCTCTGCCGGGCGCGATCGACTTCATCGATTGGCTCCGTGAGCGCTTCCAGGTCATCATACTATCGGACACCTTCTACGAATTTTCTGAGCCTCTTATGCGCCAGCTACACTGGCCGACACTGTTCTGCCATCGCTTGGTGATTGGCAATGATGGTCGTGTAGAGGATTACCGTTTGCGTCAAGTGGATCCCAAGCGTATGTCCGTGAGGGCTTTACATAGCCTTAACTTTCGCGTGCTCGCGGCCGGCGACTCCTATAATGACACGACGATGCTAGCGGAGGCTGATGTTGGTTTCCTCATTCACGCGCCGCAGAATGTAATAGAGGAATTTCCCCAGTTCAGGTCGGTGGATACTCTCGAGGAGTTAAAGCTGGCGTTTCTCGAAGCCAGTGAACGTACTCTGGATGCCTGAGTTAATCTCGACCCGTTCAATCGCTATCAATTTGTTCCAGCGAACGAATAAAAATACCGACCTTGTCATAGGCTTCCTGATACTCCTGTTGCCAGGTTGAGTCCGCAACGATGCCGCCACCCCCCCAACAGTGCACATGACCGTCAGTGCAAAGCAGGCTGCGGATTGCGATATTGCTGTCCATACGCCCGTCTGCACTGATATACACCACGGAGCCGCAGTAGGCGAGTCGCTGGTGCGGCTCTAGTTCGTGAATGATTTGCATGGCGCGTCGTTTTGGCGCGCCCGTAATAGAGCCTCCGGGGAAGCAGTCCTTTAGCAGGTCCCATGCATTGCGGTCGTTGCGTAATTCGCCGCTGATTGTGCTGACTAAGTGGTGAACCGCGGGGAAGCTCTGCAATTCAAACAAGCGGTCGACCTGTATGCTGCCCGGCAGACAGCAGCGACCCAGATCATTACGCAGCAAGTCAACGATCATCAGGTTCTCCGCTCTGTCTTTTTGCGAGCGGCTCAGCTCGTCGCGCGCAGCCTCATCCAACGCCGCGTCTTTGAATCGTGGTCGGGTGCCCTTGATGGGCGATGTTTCTACACGATAGTCATGCAAAGAAAGGAATCGTTCAGGCGACAGGCACAATAGTGACGTGTTATCCGCCAGTTGCAAGTACGCCGCGAACGGTGCAGCCGCGATAGCACGCAGCCTGCGGTAGGCCTGCCAGGCATCGCCTGTGCAGGTAGCGCTGAAGCGCTGGGTAAGGTTGACTTGGTAGCAGTCCCCTGCATGAATGTAATCCTGGATCCTTTCAAAGGCCTCGCGATAGGCGGTCGCGCTTAGACTTGACGTGAACTCGCCGGTGACCCTGAAGGCCTGCTCTGTCCTTGCGGCCGGGCGCCGCAGTCGCTGTAATATCGCCTGCCTTTGCACATTACTGATCCGAGAATGACTAACAAGTGCGGTTCGCCGCAACACATGATCCTGCACGATTGCCCAGTCGTAGGCACATAACTGCGCCGCGGGCAGTTGTGGCGTCTCCCCCTGGATATTGTGTAAGCCCATGCCCAATTCGTAGCCGAGATAACCCAACACTCCGCCGCAGAAGGGGATATCCGGCGACACAGGCGGAATATTCTGATAATGCTCCCGATGGAAGCGGGTCATTTCTTCGAAAAAATGTCGACATTGACGTTCATCGGCGCCTGGAGCGACGGTGGGCAGCGCGGTACACCAGGGTGCGGCAGTGAGTATATCGAAGCGGGCGCTGGTGGTGTAGGGATGGCTGCTGTCAAGCATGGCCGCGTGTGGTAGATCCCGGATGCGCTCAAACAGTTCGCAGCTGTTTGCGGAATAAGGAATTTCTTCCAGACGGATAGACTGACTCACGGTGCATGCCCCGCGCTAAAACGGCGCACATCGGGTCGCGCTGGGCGACCCTGTGCACCCGACGCCGCACAGGCGACGTGCAGTGAAATGGCAGTTTAAAGTGCTGATCTGCTGTGAAATAACTAGCATCTGCTTTGAAAATACCGGAAAAGTGGAGGCGACAGAATTGACTTTGCAGGCCCGGCAAATTACTGTAGCTCCCCGAATTTTTGGCAGATTCGCATCCTAAGCCGGCCAGCAATGACTTGCAACCTGTGCGTTTCCTTGGCCGTCGTCGTGAGGCCTCAATCGCGATGACTCGGGTACTGGGATTAAAGACACTCATGCAAAGAGCTATCACAGGGCACTATGACGAAAGACAGCAGTAGCACACTGAACGCAACGCTCGAGAATCCGTTCGTCAAGCAAGACGAACAGAACTTTCGTGTCCCGGGACAGGTTGCCTCCGAGCCAGGCCCCTATGAGGACGCGCTAAAATCAGGCTGGGAGCTACAACGACGGCCTTATGTCGCTGCGGGTATCAAAAATACACAGCGACAGCATCAGAAACACCGTATGACAATATGGGAGCGCATTCGCTACCTCAGTGATGCGCCTCCAACTATCCTTTATCAGAACTGGGGACCTAATCTTGACGGGGCCTCACTGGTGACCGCCATTACCACGATCAATGGGCGTGATGTGGCGCTATACGGACACGACTTTACTGTGCGTGCGGGCTCTATGGACGCGACGAATGGTGCAAAACTAGCGCGCTTGTTTGAGCTGGCGGCCAAGCAGCGTATTCCCGTCGTGGGGATTAATGATAGCGCCGGCGCCTATATACCCGCTGGTGTTGGTGGACTGGATGGTTATGCGGAAGCGTTTGCTGCGTTGCGTAAAATCAGCGGTATCGTGCCCAGTATTATGTGCATGTTTGGATTCAACGCAGGCGGAGGCTCCTATTTGCCGCGACAGGGCAGCTTCTTGATCCAGCCCAATGATACTTTCTTTGGTTTGACCGGTCCCGGTGTCGTGAAGTCTGTGCTGGGTGAGGATGTGACTCCGGACGAGCTGGGTGGTCCCGGCGTGCATAGTCAGAGTGGTGTGACGGACTTCGTGGTGAGAGATGAGGTAGCGGCACTGCGCAAGGTGCGTGAGTTGCTGAATTACCTTCCGAGCTACAATGGAGAACTCGCACCATACCAGGTCAGCTCCGACCCGATGGGCCGCAAGACCTGGGATATCGATATCCTGTTGAAAAAGGCATTCAACTCCCCAACCGGGTTCAATACGCCGATCGATATCAGTATCATGATTCAGCAGTTGTGCGACCACGGCGATTTTCTCGAGATTCAGCCGGACCGGGCCCGCAACACAATCTGTGCTTTGGGCAGAATGGGTGGCAACGTGATCGGATTTGTCGCCAACAATTCTGCCGTTGCCTCCGGTCAGATCGATATCGATGCTGCTTACAAGAACGCGCGTTTTATACGCTTCTGTAACCTTTACAACATTCCCATGGTATTTCTTGAGGACACCACAGGCTTCTTGCCAGGTCGAGAGCAAGAGAGTGGCGGAATTGTTCAGGCCGGGCGAGCCATGCTTGACGCTATCGTCGATCTGCGTACACCACGCTTTCTGGTTTTGGTCCGCAATGCCTTCGGGGGCGCTTATGCGTCCTTCAACAGCTTCCCTGTGGGTGCGGACTTTGTTGTCGCCCTGCCTACCACGCGTGTGGCGGTGATGGGTCCCGCTGGTGTGGAATATGTCTACAAGGATGAGTTGCGCAAAATCCGTGGTTCGGTGAAAACGAAAGTCGAGGCGGAGACCCAGTCACAGCTCGACGCCGGTCTATCTGATAGTGACGCGAAGGAGGCCGCACAGTCGCTGGTGACTGAATGGGTCAAGGCCGAAGAGGCGAAGCTTGCCCAGCGCTATGAGCAGGAACTCATGAACCCCAACGAGGCCCTGAGTCTCGGTTCGATATCGCAGATTGTCATGCCCTCTGATCTTAGACAGGTTTTGGCAGAGAATATGGCATTCTACCTGCGCCGCTATCGGGCGGAACCCCTGCACGCAGTGCAGCGTGAGTTTCACTGAACCGCCTCACGACAAGACCAGACTAGAGGAATACTGGCGTGTCCAACGAACACTACCTGCACAATCCGCTCATTCATCGCGATCGCCGGCTTGGTCGCTCTACGTCAGCCTGGACTAGGAGTTTTGACTGTTCACATGTCCGACCACTGATCATTTGCCGCGGTCCAATTCGTAAAGAGGCCATGGATGTCTTTGTAGAAATGGGTATCGAGCACTTTGGTATTCTGTTGTCTGAAAAGGACTCCATTGTCTACCGTACAGCACTCGCACCGGAGCTGCGTTCTCTGACTACTCCTGATCGCGTCCACCGAGTGCCGGATTACACGGGTACTAATAAGGAAGAGCGAGAACAGCGTATACAACAGATCATTAATATCGCCAGAGACAATAATTACAACGCCATATTTGCCGGATACGGGTTTATGGCGGAGGACGAAACCATGGTGGTCGCCATGGAAAAAGCGGGGCTAAATTTTATCGGACCTTGTTCCCGCACTGTACATGACGCCGGGTTGAAGGACGAGGCGAAGCGTACTGCACTTAAATGTGGTGTTTCGGTCACTCCCGGTATCGACAATGGTACCGCTCTGGCACTGTTAAAGAAGCACCCGGATGTAAACGCGCTGAAAGCGCTAGTGAGAGACAGTGCTCTTGATGTAGCGGATAAAGTGCTTGATGACGGCGCCATCGAACTTGCCGATAAGGCTGATATTGTGCTGGCTGCATCCTACGAGAAGGGTATTGATCTCTACACGGTAGATGAGCTCTGCGCAGCGCTGACCGAGGCTGTGGAAAAAATGACTGCTGAGTATCCGCAAAACCGGGTTCGTTTGAAGGCGATTAGCGGTGGCGGCGGTAAAGGGCAGCGTATTTTGGCTATTGGCGAGTCGGCGCGGACTCCAGAACTGGTGCGGGAAATTCTCAACGAAGTCAAAACAACCGGAATGGGAGACAACAAGAACGTTCTGGTGGAGCTGAATATCGAAACCACTCGGCACAATGAGATCCAAGTTATCGGCAACGGTAATTGGTGTATGACGCTGGGAGGTCGAGATTGCTCGTTGCAGATGCACGAGCAAAAACTTCTGGAAGTCTCTGTGACCGTTGAATCTTTACAGAAAGCCATTGAGCAGGCGACTGAGCGCGGACAGAAGGAGGAGAGCCGTATTCTGAAGCAGGATCTGGCGACTCTGGAAGCTATGGAGAGCGAGGCCGCAGCCTTCGGTACGGCAGTAGGGCTCGACTCCGTTTCTACCTTCGAATGTATAGTAGATCGTGACAAACATTTCTTTATGGAAATGAATACTCGCATACAGGTGGAGCATCGGGTGACAGAGCTTTGTTACGCGCTGAAATTTTGCAATCCAGAAAATACAGTCGAAAGTTTTATCGTCGAATCACTGGTGGAAGCCATGGTGTTGCTCGCCGCGCATGGTCCTCGCTTGCCCAAGCCGGAGCGTATCCCACGGTTTAACGACAGCGTAGAGGCTCGGTTGAACGCGACCAATCAAGCGCTGCAGCCACATGCAGGTGGAGTGATAGAATCCTGGAGTGATGCAGTGGACGGTGAGATTCGGGATGACCAGGGTATCAGCCTGCATAACCCGGATACTGATGTCTTCATTAAGTACACTTTGGCCGGCGCGTACGATTCAAATATCGCGCTATTGTTAACGGTGGGTGAGACACGCCTGGACACCTACGAGAAACTGGCTGAAACTATTCGGCAGACGCGTATGCGCGGCCAGGATCTCGCGACCAATCTGGAATTTCACTATGGTTTAGTGAACTGGTTTATCGGACAGAACATCAACGCACGCCCTACCACACGCTTCATTGTGCCCTACCTGACCTCGGTCGGTGAGCTGCAACAGCGCGCCAATGATATGGATATTACCGTGGCGTACCGTGAAATCTGCCATCGTGCGACCGCGCAGTTACAAGGCGCTCCTAAGGCTTCTTTGGCACAGACATTGCAGCTCAAGGAAAGCCTGCTGCTACGGCCACTAAAAATGCTGTTGGCAGAGCCACACCTGCTATCGGGCTGGCTTAGTATCAATCGGGATTGTTATACGCTGATCGATGGCAAGATATGTTGGGTCCAAAACCCGGTTACCCTGCTGTCGGCCACTTATCATTTTCTTAATATGGACTTTATTGCAGGGGACAAGCCTCCGGCTGCTGCCATGATATGGGATCACGACAACACAATTTTGCAGAATGCTGTGGCGTTTTATGACCAACTGAATGATCGACTGGGGTTAGAAGATTGGCTACAGCTTAACTCGCGCCTTGATTCGGGGGAAGCGCCGAAAGGTTTTGGCAAAAAACTCTGGCTACAGGTGCGCGCGGCACATCTAGGTTACCAGGCGGGTATGAATATTTTGGCAATGCTACCGAGTATTGCCGAGGCCACCGGATACTATGATCTGACTGTTCAATCAGACCTTACCATCCATATCCCGGAGCGTCTGATGGATGAGCAACACCAAAATGCCATGGCGAAGGTGCTCGTACCGCCGCCAGTGGCTAAATCTGATGAGATCCTGGCAGAAAGCGGCGGCATGTTTTATTCCCGAGAGACTCCAGAGCACGATGTCTATATTAGGGCAGGTGACCATTTCGATGAGGGCGATCCCTTGTTTATTGTCGAGGTTATGAAAATGTTTAATAAGGTATATGCCCCTTTTTCGGGAACTGTGAGGGAAGTGCTGGTGGATACTGACGGTACGATCATTAGCAAGGGACAGCCGATCTTTAAGATTCAGCCCGACGAGGTGGTCGTGGAAGCAGCGCCGGCGGAAATTGCAGCCCGACGCGGGGAAATCACTGGTGAATTTCTCAATCAGTTGTAAGGAGAGCCTGTCATGATAACAGCGCTGGATCACATAGCAGTAGCGGTACCGGATTTGCAGAAGGCTGTTGCGCGGTTCTGTGAGGACTTTGGACTTGAACTGGGGGGTACGGAGGATGTTGTGGAGGCGAAGACTACTGCGGCGTTTATCCCGTTACCGCCGACCAATATCGAATTGATTCACCCGCTAAATGACGAGGGGCCGGTTAAAAAATTTCTAGAAAAAAAGGGTGGAGGCTTGCACCACCTTTGCTTCCGATCGGACGATATTGATGCAGATGTGGCCCGGCTTCGACAGAAGGGATACCGATTTCTGTCTGAGGAACCGACACCGGGTGCACATAATTCCCGCGTGATTTTTATTCACCCTAAAAGCTGTGACGGTGTGCTGATTGAGATTAATCAGCCTGCTGAGGCGCATTGAGGCGTTCATGACTGACAAGGTTTATGACAAGTCTGTCGCTACAGCCGATGGCTGGGCGGAACTCGCCACCAAGCAGCTCAAGGGTAGGAACCCGAGCGATCTGATCTGGCAAACAGCGGAGGATATTCCGGTGAAACCGCTGTATACCGCGGCAGATCTGGAGGGACTGGAATACACAGATACGATGCCAGGTATGTCGCCTTATGTTCGAGGTCCCCAGGCTACCATGTATGCTGGTCGCCCCTGGACCATCCGTCAATACGCGGGTTTTTCAACTGCGGAAGAGTCGAATGCGTTCTACCGCAAGGCGTTAGCGGCCGGCGGACAGGGTGTTTCTGTCGCATTTGATCTGGCTACTCACCGAGGGTATGACTCGGATCACCCGCGTGTAGCGGGGGATGTGGGAAAGGCCGGCGTGGCAATAGACTCGGTAGAGGATATGAAAATCCTCTTCGACGGTATTCCGCTGGAAAAAGTCTCCGTGTCTATGACGATGAATGGTGCCGTGCTGCCGGTTCTGGCGGGTTATATCGTTGCGGCAGAAGAACAAGGGGTTGCTCACGAAGATCTAGCCGGCACTATTCAAAATGATATTCTGAAGGAGTTCATGGTTCGCAATACCTACATTTATCCTCCCGCGCCGAGCATGAAAATTATCGGTGATATCATTGCGTATTGTTCAGAGCATATGCCGCGCTTTAATACCATTTCTATTTCCGGCTATCACATTCAGGAGGCAGGCGCTAACGCGGCACTGGAGCTGGCGTACACACTGGCGGATGGAAAAGAGTATATACGCACCGCGATTGCAGCAGGCTTGGGCATTGATGAGTTCGCACCGCGTCTATCCTTTTTTTGGGGTATTGGCATGAATTTCTACATGGAGATTGCCAAGATGCGCGCGGCGCGGCTACTGTGGGCCAGAATTGTCTCCGATTTTAATCCAACGAACCCCAAGAGTTCGATGTTACGTACGCATAGCCAGACGTCTGGTTGGTCACTGACAGAGCAGGATCCCTATAACAATGTCGTACGCACTACTATCGAGGCGATGGCCGCTGTATTCGGTGGCACCCAGTCCTTGCATACCAATGCGCTTGATGAGGCGATAGCACTGCCGACCGAATTTTCCGCGCGGATCGCACGTAACACCCAGTTAATCATTCAGGAAGAGACGGGCATCACCAGGGTGGTTGATCCCTGGGGGGGGTCCTATCTGATGGAAAGTCTCACACAGGACATTGCCCACAAGGCCTGGGAGCTGATAGAGGAGGTTGAGGCTGCCGGTGGTATGGCCAAGGCCATTGAAACTGGCATGCCAAAACTACGGATTGAGGAAGCAGCGGCGCGCAAACAGGCCCGGATTGATCGTGGCGATGATGTTATTGTCGGCGTCAACAAGTATCCGGTTGACCAGGAAGAAGCTGTTGATATTCTCGAAATAGACAACGAGGCAGTCCGTAAGTCGCAGATCGCTCGTCTCGATGCCATCCGCAAAGCGCGCGATGAAGAATCTGTCGAGGAGATACTTGAGCGAATCTACCAATGCACGGTTACGGGTGATGGAAATTTGCTTGCGTTGTCTGTTGAGGCTACTCGGCGTCGAGCCACCGTGGGAGAAATTTCGTTCGCTATGGAAAGAGAATTTGGTCGCTTCCAGGCTCAGGCCCAGACTGTGTCGGGTGTGTATGGCTCGGCATTTGATAAAGATGAGAGCTGGCAGGAAATTAGTGCCGAAATCGATTCCTTCGTGGAGCAAAATGGTCGGCGCCCTCGCATGCTGGTTTGCAAAATGGGCCAGGATGGGCACGACCGGGGCGCGAAGGTGGTCGCTACGGCATTTGCAGATGTCGGCTTTGACATAGATCTGTCACCGATGTTTTCTACACCGGAGGAAGTAGCGCGTCAGGCAATTGAGAACGACGTGCATGTTGTTGGGGCTTCATCTCTTGCGGCGGGGCACAAAACTTTGGTTCCACAATTAGTTAAAGAATTAAAAAAACATGGAGCCGAAGAAATTGTTGTGATAGCAGGTGGTGTGATTCCCAAACAGGATTACGAATTTTTGTACGCGTCGGGCGTCAAGTGTGTCTTTGGACCGGGAACGCCC
>JABSPW010000090.1 GCA_013214285.1 Halioglobus sp.
GCGCGCATCGCCGATCAATCCCTGGGTGACAGGTGCACGGCGGCCAATGTGATCGACACGGGTATCGACCTGGATAATCGGCCGTCCCTCGGGCAGGAATTCCGTGTAGGGAAAGTCTGTACCCAACATCAGCAGGACGTCGCAATCATTGACCGCGTGGAAACCAGCCGGGTTACCGATATTCCCGGTCAGTCCCACGACAGGGCCATCGCTATAATCAAAAATGTCCTTTGCTCGCAAGCTGTGACCCACCGGCGCACCCAGCTTGGCCGCCAATTGCAGGATAGGCTCCTTGGCATCGCGACAACCCACCCCACAATATACGGTGACACGCTTCCCGCGGTTAAGCACATCGGCGGCCTTCACAAGTTGATCCCGTGGCGGGGCGACGGCGGGTATGGCATGCACCAGCGGGTGTGTGTAATGCTCGGTGGTGATATTTCTGGGGAAGATATCTGCCGCCACTTCAATGCGTGTGACCACCCGTTCAGTGAGTGCTTTCTGGACCGCTATCTCGACTATGCGCGGCACCTGAGCGGGCGTCTCGATAATGGCTTGATACGCACAGACGTCGTCGAAGACCTTGGTCAGATCAAATTCCTTGTGAAAGTCACTGCCGCGCTGCGCCGTTGGGACCTGCCCCGTGATCGCTACCACTCCAGCGCCTTCTTTCTGTGCGTTATACAGCCCGTTGATCAAGTGCAGGGCGCCGGGTCCCGCTGTCCCGGCACAAACACCGATGCCGCCCGACAACTCAGACTGGGCCGCGGCAGCATAGGCGGCATGCTCCTCATGGCGACAGGTAATCCAGTTAAACCTGGGGTCCTTGACTGCGAGCAAGACAAAAGGATTAATGACGTCACCCACCATGCCAAAAATGTCCCGCGCACCGGCATCAGCCAGCGTATCGAGAATTGCCTGCGAGATACTGCGACTCATGTCTCCTCCATTACGCCATTACCCTGCCATTACCCTGCCATTACTAAGGTAGCAGATAATACAAAAACGGTGAGGGCGATATCCAGCCCTAAAAATAACGCGGGTGCCGCGTCCTGCCAAGAGTGCGCTAGAAGTCCATCGACAGCGATACACCCACTCGACGAGTGGCATCAAAAGGAACGCCGTGTCCAGCGAGAATACCCACCTCTTGTTGTCCCGACAAATTATTAATGTAAAACTCATCGAATACATTCAGAACATAGACTTGCGCGCGGTAACGTCCGTCACGCGCCGCGACACCCAAATACACGTCCAGTGTGCCAAAAGACTCGCCCTGGTGCAGTGGGTTGTTGGTTGTGTCATACATGACATCGTCCTGCCAGAAGTAATTACCACGAACAAACCCGTCAAATGGCATACCTGTCAGGGGCATATAATAGTTAGCGCCAAAATTCATGCGCCAGTCCGGCGAGTCGGGCATGTCCGCCCCGGACAGGTTCTGGACTGTATTGTTCTTGCAGCCTTGCGCCTCAGTCTGACCCGCATAGCAGGGCGCATCCTTCCAATCCGTGAAAGTGGCATCCGTGTAGGCCATATTGGCCGTGAGCTGCAGGTTCTCCAACACCATGGCACTGACATCCAACTCCACGCCCTCGGTTTCAAGCTTGCCGGCGTTTTCAAGAATAAACAACGGCGGGAAAACATCTGGCACCTGGGTTGACGCCTGAAAGTCCTTGAACTCGGTATAGTAGATGGCGCCATTAACCCTGAGGCGATTATCCAACCACTCCGACTTAAGGCCGATCTCGTAATTAGTGGGAATCTCCGGGTCTACAAAGATAGCGTCACCGCTAGACGGCCCCGAGGGCAGCGAATTCGAACCAGGCCCTTTGTAGCCCCTCGCCACCGTTACATAGGCCATTGCATCGTCGGCCACATCCATCTCTCCAATGACGCGCCAGGACCACTTCTGGTCATCTGTATCGTCGTTAACCGTTCCCGGCGGGGCTTCCGCGATAGTGCCCGGAATAAAACTCACCGTCTGGTCGATGCTCAACCGATCGTCGTTGTAGCGCGCGCCAAGGGAGAGCCTCACTGCATCGGACACACGCCAGGTCGCCTGACCGAACGCTGCCAGGCTCTCATTCGTGGTGCGGGGATCATTCAGCACCGTGATGGTGCCGGAATCCGGTAGTGGCGCGGCACCAATACCGTACAGATCGATGACGCGAATAAATTCACGGTCTATTTTTTTGTTGTAGTAATATAAGCCTGTCACGTAGCTGATGCGCTGATCACCCGGCGATGTCAGCCGGACTTCCTGGGTGAACTGTTCATACTTACCCGCACTGTCGTTCATGGGCAATGCTGTCCGAGTATAGAGATCACCGCGAGCCGCACTGAACACATCTTCTTCGCTATAGCCGCTGATCGACGTTAATAGGTAGTCGCCCATTTGATAATTGATTTGCAGGCTGTACAAATCTAGCTTGGTTGTGCCCGTGGAAGTATCATTGTCCAATACCGTATCAGCTTTGGAGCCACGCTCGCCGCCCAAACGGTCAGCTATACTGCCGGACTCCACCGTATCGAGGGGGCCAATGCAGCACTGGTGGTCACGTTCAGCATGATTGTACGTCACCAGCACATCCAGGTCGGCTGTCGTCAGCCACTGTAACTTACTACGCACACCCCATTCATCGCGATCGTTGAAGTCATCACCGCCGGGGTAGTTGTTCTCCAGAATGGCATCGCGGGTATTGCGGTAAGCCGCCACCCGCCCGAGTAGCTTATCTTGTACAATAGACCCCGATACGTAGCCGTTCAATTGCAGCTGGTTCTCCTCGCTGTAGTCAATACCGAAACCAGCCGTCGGCTCAACAGTTGGGGCGCGAGTCGTAATGCTGAGCACGCCAGCGCTGGCATTTTTTCCAAACAGCATACCCTGAGGGCCGCGCAAGACCTCGACACGTTGAACATCGGAATAATCCAACAGAGAGCCGCTGACGCTGCCGGCGGCTATGCCATCAATCACGGTTCCGACAGACTGGTCAACCGAGCGACTGAAGGTCTGCGTACCCACCCCGCGCACCACGATACTCTGCCCCGCATCCGAGGTGCCTGTCGCATACGTTAGACTGGGAACAAGACGTGTAAGTTGCGCAATCTGCGTTTTATTCAGTGCAGCAAGTTCCTCCCCGCTAATCACCTGCACGGATACAGCCACGTCCTGTAGGCTTTCAGATCGTTTTTGAGCGGTGACAATGACCTCCTCAAGCTGCTGCGCTGCGACGATTGTTGTTGACAGTGCGAGCGCTGCACACAAGAGGACACGGCTTACAGGTACAGACATTTGTAGACTCTTATCAATTTTTCGATGTGACGGGCGCAGAAAAGATCTGAGGGCGGAAATTGCCTAAACAATCAGCACGCCTTATAACGATCGCTGCAGAATCTTAAACCAACTGGGGCACGGCTTTTTCAGTCGGCTCCTCACGAAACCGCTCCGGTTGCCAATCCGGGGGGCCAAAAAAATAGCCTAGTGCTTCGGACCAACTCTGTGCTCCGCGCATCTGGCGCCACAATGCTACCCAGTCGGAGATGGTAATAGCAAAGGGGTTGGATGTCTTGAGGTTTTTTCGCAGCCCGTAGCGCACCTCGACACACTCCTGTGCAAACGTACCGAATATTCGATCCCAGACAATAAATAAGTTGCCATAATTTTTATCGATGTACTCCGGATTACTGCCGTGATGAACGCGGTGATGCGATGGGGTATTCAGCAGCCACTCCAGCGGCGCCCAAAGCCTGGCAATAATTTTGGTATGCCCGATAACGCCCCATAGCGTGGCCGCTACACCGGCAACTAACGTTATGGTTGGATCAAAGCCTAGCAAGGGGAGCACCGCAAAGAACGGCAGCTTTGTGACGGGTCCAAGCCAGGCCTGGCGGAACGCAACAACGAAGTTCATCTGCTCGCTGCAGTGATGATTCATGTGCACAGCCCAAAGAAAACGCACCCGGTGACTCATGCGGTGGTACCAGTAAAAAGTGAAATCGATTGCCACAAAGCTCAGCACCCAGATCGCCCAGACCGGCAACAGCGTGTGCAAATCGATAATACGATACTGATAGAGGTACAGATAAAAACCGAGCGCGCTGGCCTTGATCGCACCGTTGACCACGATATTGCCGATAAGCAGACCCAGACTTCCCAGCGTGTCAGAGCGCGTGTAATAGCGCCAGCCTCGCAACGCACACAGAGTTGCCTCGAAAACGATCAATAGCAACACCAAGGGAATACCCACGGCATACACGAGGTATGCGCCTGTCGGATCCATGTCGGTCTGCATCGGCCGCCCCCAGAAAGATCTTGTGGCCATTGTGGCATTGGTACTATTATAATAATAATTAATATATTTAATTTAATATATGCATGAAAATTAATTTACGAAGTACGGATCTCAACCTGCTCACCGTATTTGAGGCGATCTGGGAGGAGAGGCAGATGTCCCGTGCGGCAACCCGCCTGGGTATGACCCAGCCAGCGGCCTCCCAAGCGCTTGCCCGGCTGCGCATTACCTTTGACGACACACTCTTTCTGCGCAGCCACAAAGGCATGCTACCAACACCACGCGCATCAGCGCTCGCGGGGCCAATCACTTCAGCATTGGATCAGTTGCGCGAGGTCGTCACGCGACAAGAAGCGTTCGACCCCGACAATGCGGACCGAACGTTTACCATCGCCTTCGCCCGCTTCGGAGAACTCAATCTGTTTCCGGCCCTGCTGCAATCGATTAGCGCTCACCATGGCGTGCGCATACGCTCACATGCCGGGGACAGTACCGAAGTCTTCGATTTACTCAAGAAGCACACCGTCGACTTCGGCTTTGACCATCGCAAACCGGAAGATAGCAACCTTCACCACTGTCTGTTCGAGCAAGAAGAAATGGTCGTGATAGCGCGCGCCGACCATCCCAGGCTGGACAAAAGACTGAGCCGGAAGCAGTACTTTGAAGAGCGACACATTGTGCTCACCGTGTCCGATGAGCGAAGAGCATTTCTAGAAAACGTGTTCTCCGCGAGCAATGCCCAACGCCATATTCTAGCCGAGGCCGATCAGGCCGTCGCCCTGCCGTCGCTCGTTATGGGGACAGACGCCTTGGCCACCATCCCACGCAGCATGGCGGAAACATCGCTATTCGCAAAACAGATCCGCATCTACAAACTGCCTCTGCAAATCCCCAGGTTACCCATTTACATGATCTGGCATCGCGCCCTAGATCGCGACCCTGGGCACCTTTGGATGAAATCCCGCCTCATACAATGTCGAGACGGCCAGCGCCTCCATTAATCCCCGGCGGCGCCTGACCTGATTAAAAGCGCTTCCCGTGAACCTATATCCAATGGACCCAATAGACGCCGTTCTATTGTGCCAATCGGTGGCAGAAATTCCCTTGTCGGAACCATGCTGGGCTGCGCTGGCGGCATAGCAGTGGCCGCGTTTATGGCAGGGCTGTCTGGCGGCAAGTGCCAGCGCTGCTGCCACTGCCCACCGCGGGCCTGCCGAAGATTGTTAAATTGCTCCCCTGCGCCACGCAGTACCGCGCCTGGGCCGTAGAGCAGGTTGTTCATGACCAGGGCGTCCCCTCCTGACCTGGTCCATACGAAGGTACCACCATGCGCGTTATTAATCAGTGTATTGTGCGCGACGTAGAGTCGTTTGTGGCGGTTGCTGCGCTGGGCGCAACCCTCCATACCATAGCCAATGATGTTGAGGTTATGCGCTGATGCAGCCTGATGCAGTTCGTTGCCGACCACATAACTGAGACCACAATTAGGTAAATCGATAGCGCGGCTGGCGGTGCTGTCGTCAGCGTCCTCAATCCGGTTGTAAAGAATGTAATTTTCCTCGGCACGCGTCTTGATATGGTGGCCCCGGTCAGTATCGAGAAAATGATTGCCCATCAGCGTCAGGCGGGCCGCGGCACCAATATAAATGCCATGGCTCCAACGCGTACCGCGTCGCTGATGCCAAAATCGAGAACGCAGCACGTCGATTTGCGCAGCCGCGTTGCTCCCGCTCAAAATCGAGAATTCATTATGGTGAAAAAACGTATTACGCAGCGTGAGATCACCCCCCTCGTGGCGAATACCCGCACCATTGGTATCCACTACACGAGCACCAGAAAATTCGATATTCTCAACCACTGTGTTATGGCCCTGAATGATCCAGATCGCCTTACCATTAGGTATTAATCGAGTGGCCTGCAGATGCGCCATACCGCCGACGCCGCGAAGGATCAAATTGCTCTGGGGCCAAGCCGTGAAATCATTCACGTATACGCCCGCATCGATCTCAATGCTATCGCCATCTCGCGCCACTATTGCGGCCTGACTGGGTGTTTTCAAGGCACGCTCAGGTCCTACGCGCAAAACTCGGTCACCAGCCGCAAAGGTGGACGCACTAGGCAGCAGCAGTAAGGTCAGAAAGATTGTGCTTAACCGGCACAGCAATGACGCAATGGCGGTAGCCATTGACACGCGCAAGCGTGTATCGGCATTCTGTTGACACATTCCCAAATACTCCTGCTGAAGAGCGCCGTTGCGGGATCATCAAACAGCCCCACATCGCAATACTAGCTCGCTCACCGACGCACTATCTCTCGACACTCCAGGAAGGCAAATGCCCGATGGCTACAATACAACTTTTACCATGTCCGCAAAAGACGCCAATGGTGTCACCTGGCAACGCCCCGCGCTGCAGCAAGCAGCCTTTTTAGCTTTCGAACTTTGCTGTCAACACCGACGCGGTACAACGTCGTACGGGTGCTGAAAACGCAACTTATACGGCGTGTAAAATCAGTTTAACGGCTAGCGTCACCCCTTTTGCTTGTTCCTGTTAATCCAGATCAGACCAGCACCGCTCAGGATACAAACGAGTCACTGGCCAGTATAGCCACTCATCACGGTATGCGCGGCGTGCAAGATAAGGCAGAAGCGCAGCATCCTCTAGTTGCATCGTCACTATGGCATCACTGAGTTGGCACATGGCCCGGTCGTAATCAGCCACTTTACTACCCAGCAACTGTGCTACCTCTTCGCAATCCCGTGCGCGCATTTCGGCGCCCAAGCGATGGACCCGGTCTGCACACTGCATCAGTATCGCCACATCGTCCGCCCGGGATAGGGCAATGGGCGTACTTAGGGCTGGCATCACATCGTCACGCAGATGACCGACAGCAGCATTGGTCAATATACCCGCACAGCCTTCGTCCGGTAGGTCAGGGCGCTCGATATCAATATTCATTGCACTGGCAAGCGCCTCACACGTAGCCCGGTCACCCACGTAGCGATAACACAAGTACCAGGCCAGAGACTGCCCCGGGGGCGGGTACTGACACGCCGCATGGATGGGCATCATACCGCGCACATTCTGTTGCACCCGATAGTACTGCGCCGCGGACCGGCGATAGGAAATGCCCGATGCCTGCTCATAACGATGAAACAAACCCGTCAGCCCACCGCTGGGGTTCCAGAACTCACGAACGCAGATATTACCCAGATCCTCCATCGGATCACCCCAGTGACCCCACTCCCAGTCGACTACGGCAGTCACGCAATCCCCCTGAAAAAGGAAATTGACGGGACCCGTATCGCCCTGCACCAAGGCTACACGAGCAACACTGTCCGGCACGAAACGCCGCAACCATTGCACTCCGTAGGTAATGAGTGGGTCTTTATACTGCGATAGGAACCCTTGTAAAAGTTGCAATTGTCGATCGACATCATCCAGCGCGCACTGCCTGGGGGAAAGCTGCCACTGTCCCAGTTCATCATTAAGCCCCAATGTTTCAGGCTTGAGTTGGTGCAGGCGGGCTATGATATCGATAAAGTCTTCCATAACCCGACGTTGTTGTCGCACGTCCTTCAGGTCATGAATATCCGCCCGGCCCGGCTCGCGGCTGAATAGGGCGGCATGGTGCTCCTCGTTCCAGCCCAATAAGGCAGGTACCGGAATCCCACGGGGGCGCAATGCTGCACAAATCAGGGCTTCACGTCGCAGGGATACATGGGACCCTTTGCGTGGCGCGCGATCGATTCGCAAGAAGCCTTCTAACGGCGGTCCAATGGATCTCTCGACGTCGACGAGCCACGCCTCACGACGGGCAACATGGCGCTCTACCCTTCCCACAACACCCTTGCCAAGGGTCGCAACCCATTGCAGTAACGTGTCGGGCAAGGACGCTGCAGTAGCCTCCACTTCTTACCTACCGAACTTATCTTTCGATCGGCGACGCTACAGGCCGGCCAACGCCAGCCCCTGCACCACATAGGCCTGATAATTAACACCCGAATGCTCTCCGGGTTCGTTTTGAGTCATGATCACGCCGACCAGGCCGGTTTCCGGACTGACGAAAAACGTCGTACCGTAATAACCGGACCACCAGAAGTCGCCGTCGCGGTCCGGCGTCATCGTCGCCTCCGAGTTTGCCACCACAGCCATGCCCAATCCCCAGCCCAAACCGTCAATACCCGGGGTGCCCCCCGGGCCGCCTCCCGCCAGCACCCCGTCCAGCACATGCAGTCGTGTCATCTGCTCAACGCTCGCCGCCTGCAATACACGCGTGCCCCGATACTCACCACCATTCCACAGCATCAGCGCAAAGCGCATGTAGTCGGATACGGTAGATACCAGGCCCCCACCCCCAGGGTTCCAGTCCGGATCGTAGTGTGTTTCCGTCTCGATCAGATTGCCATCGACATCCTGGGTATAGACCGTAGCCATACCAGCGCGCTCGTCCTCTGGGGGTTCGTAGCGGGTATGCTCCATGTCCAGAGGCTGAAAGATACGCTCCGTCATGAATGTCCCGATCATCTGGCCGGTAATCACTTCGATCACCGCGGCCAAGACATCCGCCGACGCACCATAGCGCCACTGGGTGCCCGGGTCCTCAAACAGCGGCAGCGTTGCCAGGTGCGCGACCCGCTCACGCAAAGTGCCGCCGTCATGGGCGTGGATACCGTTTTCGTTCCAGTGCGCTTGCAGGGGTGATGCGACCATGCCAGCGCCGGTACCGGACGCAAACATCAGTAAGTGACGCACGGTCAGAACCGCCGCCGGAGGGCGCAAGGGAAAGTGTCCCTGAGCATCCGGCGTATGGCTGGTGGCCACCTGTACGTCAGCAAATTCGGGCAAGTAGTTTGCCACAGGGTCATCCAGACCAAGCCTGCCCTCCTCCACCAAGATCATCGCCGCCACGGCAGTCACCGGTTTCGTCATGGATGCGATACGCACCTGCGTATCCAATGTCATCGGTAAATTGTCGGCAATATCCTTGAAACCCACAGCATCACCATGGATCACCACGCCATCGCGGGCAAACAGCGTGATATAGCCGGAACGCTCCCCTCGCCAACTGGAGAAACGCATGTAGGCGTTCATCGCTGCACGGCTCCACCAGGAGAGGTTATCAGGCTGGGGCAGGCCATCCGCCACTGGCGGCGTATTGATATCGTGCGATTTACCACTGCAGCCCGACAGAACAAGCAGGACGATTACAACGCAGAACCAATGCTTCTTCATTGTCGATTTCTCCTTTCAGAATCCGTCCAACGTAACAGATTGCACCACAGTGTGTCCTTAAAAACGCGAATACATAACGCGCGACGAAAGTGACCTTGTCGCGGCCAGCAGTCTCATCGCAGATCGAGATGCAAGCGCTCCAACCGGCGCACAAAGATACTCTTGGTGTAGACGGGGGAAACATCTGGTGATGGCGCGATGCGCCGTGTTGCCGATAGGAGTTCCTCGACCATAACTTTTCCTTCAAGACGCGCGAGCACTGCACCAATACAGAAGTGCGGACCACGGCCGAACCCCATGTGCAGCTTCGAATGCTTACGGTCCAGACGAAGTTCATCGGGGCGCTCAAACCTGTCGGGGTCACGGTTGACAGCAGCCCATGAGAGCATCAACCGATCACCTTCGCACAGCGCGTAGCCGCCCAGTTCACAGCCGCGGCGTACAACGCGGTAGTGAAACTTGAAAGGCGGTTCCAGACGCACCACTTCCTCGACAAAACGGGGAATATCAGAGGGCTGTTGACGTAATTTTTCGGCGAGCGACCGGTCCTCCGACAGCCATTTGAAACAGGATCCGATCAATGCCGCGGTCGACTCGCCGCCGGCTCCGAATAACACGGTGGCGATGCCTAAGGCTTCCTCACGAGAAATTTCGCCCTCGCTCATACCCAGGGCAAGCAGATGCATCAGAGGCTCCTCCGACCCCGAACGCGGATTAGCGAGCGCAACGTCGAGAAACCTGGCGAGATAGTCCTGCATTTCCTTCGTCTCTCCCGCCAAGTGGTGCAGCCTGTCGCCGGTAATTTGTCCGGCTAGCAGGTCGCCACCGAGCATACTCCAGCGGCGAAAATGGTCCAGGTCACCCTCCGGCAATCCCAGTAAATGCGCCACCACTCGTGCCGGCAACTGCTCTGAAGCAGGGATGATGTCACCTCCGCCTTGCTCAAAGAGAGGTGTGAGCACCTCCCGGGCCCATTGACGCACCAGTACCTCCATACCAGACACCTTGCCGGTAAAGCGCGGCTGAATCAGTGCTCTATGCACCGCGTGACGCGGCTCGTCCGCGGTGGCGATCACACTTGCTGCACCCTCCGGCGCTCCCGGCAACTCGAAAACACCGGGCTTGCCGGCACTTTCTTCGTAAAGCACGCCGGTAAGGTTGGCAGAAAAATCCTCCTCACGCTGTAGAACCTCGTCGATCAGGTCCCAGCTGCTGACCAGGTGGAAACCCGACCTCCCGACCCGCGCGAGGGGCGCACATTCCCGCAACCGCTCATTGAGCGCCTGGGGGGACTCAATCACTTCCCCGAAAAAGATCTCCGCATTGCAGTCGGAGTAAAACGGTGCGCGCATTTCCATCCTCACTCTGTTGCGTAGCCACCTACCTTACAACATGCGTGGACGGAGTATAAGGAAGGGTTAGGGTATTGACGATGCCTGGAGACTGGCGACAAATTTCGGGAATAGCGTTAACAACACGCAGCGCACCAGCCTGTACGCCACCCATGACATCATCTCCATGGGGGCAATCCATTTTCAGGTCCAACTGTATATTGGGGTTACCGGTTATCGTGCAGCGATGTATCCCCTGCCTGTCCGCCGGCGGCATGGGCCATCGAGGAGCAATGTCCGGTCTGAGGCGGTTAACATGCTCTGCAACGACCACCGGGCGCCCGTACGCCATACCCTCCACGCGAAAATGTACCGCAGCGCAAGTATCTTTCGGCACATGCATCATTGGCGTATCAAACGCTTCATCAGTGTATTCACGCTCGAAGACCTCGCGAATTTCGTCGAGTACCACACCCATGCGATCCGCTATCATTTGCACCATCACACCCCAACCCTCCGCCAATATGCCGGGCAAACCCAAAGGGGCATCGTAGGATGCTGGCTGGCCAAAACCAAACGCAATCCCGGTCAGGCCTGGGTCCTCATAGGTGGAATAGTCGAATAGCTCCTGAACCAGCACGGACTCGACCTGGTCAGCAATCTGGAGCGCCGCAAGCGGCAACACATCCCCAGTAAAGCCAGGATCGATTCCATTGACAAACAATGTGGCGCCGCCCTCTCGGGCAGCGGCCTCAAGAGGTTCGCGCAATTCCGCCGCTGCCGCAGGTGGATAAATCAAAAAAACCAGGGCTGTTGACAGCACGTTGATTCCCGCTCGCAGGGCGCGTGACATTTCCATCACGCTTTCTTGTGGCCGAATTTCACCATTTACCATGTACAGAATACAGTCTGGCTGGAGAGCAATCAGTGCGTCGATGTCATCTGTTGCAATGATACCGGTATCCCCCGCAAGGTTCGCAATTTGCGCCGCGTCCTTCCCCACTTTTTCAGGGCTGTACGCATGCAGACCCACCAACTGGTAATCCGGGTGCTGAATCACGTGTCGTAAGCTGTGGTAGCCAATATTCCCAGTACCCCATTGGACGACACGGTATGCCACTGTTTTCTCCTATTAATATTTTCGTTAGATTTGGCAGCACCCAATTAAAGCATAGATACAGTCTGACGGTAGCAACGCCTTGCCGGCGATTCTGATTGACCTATGAACTCGACGCTTTTTCCTCCATTGAAACTGTTCCCCATGCTACGGTTGCAAATCCAGGGGCGGTACTATTGAACTATGTGGATACCCCAACGACATTTCCTTGCATCAGAAAACGCCGTGCTACTGCGATTCTTCAATGCAGATCGTTGCATGAACTACGCCGAGTTTCTGCGCGGCCTGAGGGATGAAACCGGCTTTAGGCACCAGCTCCAGGCGACCATGAGAGACGCACCCTTCAGCGCGTTTCGCTGGGAAACACCCCCGTTGACCGTCGCGACTATGGAACAGCCCTTTGCCTGCTTGTTCCACCATAGCCCCGAGTTGCAAGTACCCGCAAACGGCACCGAATTTGCACCGAATTTCCTATCAGAGAGAGACGTAGTGAGCTTCAAAAATCTCGGTGGGGATGCTTTGCTTATCGTGCCTTGTCCAACGTCTACATCCACGAACTACAGTCATATTGGCGCATTCCATCGCAGCGCAAGCGATACACAACTGCACGCTTTCTGGACAGCGGTCGCACACGCAGCTTTAAATAGGATCGGCACCGAGCCGGTGTGGCTCAGCACTGCGGGCGGCGGCGTGGACTGGTTGCATATGCGCCTTGATGATCGACCCAAGTATTATCGATATAGCCCCTGGCGCAATTAGCGTCAGGGAACTTTCTCATCCAATATGCCCTCTCGAGGCCTATCTGCCGTGGCGACCCTTGCCCGGTCCAGGTTGGTCTGCGCCTCATCCGTCGACAGGCGGCACGCCACCGCCATCACAAAAGATACCCCACTAAGAACAAGCGCCAGTAACAGATCCCAGGGCTGGGATACAATCCCGCGACCGCCACCATAGTTACCCAGGTAACTCAGACCCGCGATACCCAAAAGGTAGGGCAGCAACCACACCGCGTTGCCCAGGTTAAGCGCAGCCAGCGGCAGACGACGCAACGCGATGTGCAGGAGGAAGACCACTACTCCACTACCCAGTACAGCAAACATCAGCAACACAATCTGCCATCCACTCCAATAAATAATGAGGGTAGCAAGTGCAAAACCCACCACACCGACTATCTCAGCTACTGGCAAGCGAAAGCGGCGCTTTAGATGGGGAAACTGTTTGCGGAAGCAAACCAGAGCAACCGGCCCAATACTGAAGGACAATATGATCGTTGCGCTGTTCAACGTCACCACTTGTTCAAAACTGAAAGCAACCACCGTCAGCGCGCCGATCACCAGATTCAGTAACATGCCACGCAGCGGTATGCTGCGGCTCGACAGCTGTCGAAAAAAGTCGGGAAACAAATCGTTTTCGGCCATGGCCAATACCAGTCGTCCCCCGGACCCAGTCGACACCAGCGCCGCACCAACCGGGCCGATAAAGACACCTGCGTAAAGGGTGAGCGTAATCCAGGTGATGCCTAGGGCAACCACCAGGCTGGCGAGCGGCCCCAGTTTGTTGCCCAACTTTATGTGAGACCAGCCTTCCGCCAATTGCTCGTGGCTCAGAGCCCCAATGAATGCGAGTTGCAAGACGCTATAGATTGCTATGCAAAGCAAAATGGAAAATATGATCGCCATGGGTATGGTGCGCTGGGGGTTACTGGTTTCCCCCGCCATATCGATAGCGTGGCGAAAGCCGATGAAGGAAAATACAATGCCGCCACTGGCAACCGCGGCAAATACACCACTCCAACCCATCGGCATAAACCCACCGTACTCTGTGAAATTGCCGGGATTGAACTCCAGGTCAATAAGGCAGGCCGCCAGCAGCACAGGAATGATGATTTTTATCCAGGTAATGGCCGTATTAGTGCGGGCAAAAAAACGCACACCGATCGCATTGATCCAGGTAAAGAACGCCAACAAAGCGATGGCAACACTCATGCCCAAAGGCGACAGCGAGAACTGCGTGTCTGTACCATCACGTATGGCTGGGTAGTAAGCGGCCAAGTAATCCAGCGCGGCGATAGTTTCTATCGGTGCCTGCGTATTGTAGCCCAACCATGCAGTCCAGCCCATCACCATGGTCGTCGTCTTGCCGTGACTGAAAGCGGGAAGCCGAGCGATGCCGCCGGCCACGGGAATAATACTGCTGATCTCCGCATAGGAGAGAGCCAGCACCAGCATGCCAATGCCGCCTATGGCCCAGGAGACCAGTGCGGCGGGGCCTGCAATCTGTGCAGCGATAAGAGGACCAAAAATCCAGCCGGAACCAATCACACCGCTAACAGCGACGAAGGTAAGCCCCAGGGGACCGATATTCCGCTTCAATGTCATCGCCAGTGCTTCCCCTTGCCGGCGGCAGAAGCGACTCCAGTCTGCCAACGGAAACATCTGCTTTGCAGAGTACACCTTGCCCACAACTTTGGGAACCAGATCAGCAAATCGATTAGCTACCCTCAAAAAATTTCGTTGTGATTGTCGAGCTTACCAACATACACTGCAACGCGGCGGTCCTGCACGGCGCCGACTCATAACCCAAACGCAACAAAAGAGAGGAGGGGGGGCAGGAATGCAGGGTAAGCATGGCCCTAACATTGGGCTGGGCCCACGAGTACTTGCTGCAATTGAACGCATCGGCAATCGCCTGCCCGATCCTGTGGTTCTATTTATTGCGCTTCTGTGCCTCGTCTGGATCCTGTCGTGGTTACTCTCCTATGTAAACTGGGGGCTGACCGACCCGCGCACAGCCACCCCGCTGCGTGTGAGCAACCAATTGTCCGGTGATGCACTGGTAATATTTCTCTCATCCATGGTCACGACATTTGCGCACTTCCATCCCATTGGCGTCGTCCTGGTCGCCATGCTGGGCATCGGCGTGGCTGAGCACACCGGCTTCATCAATTCGGCCTTGCGCGCCATGCTCTCGGTGACAGCACGCTGGCTGCT
>JABSPW010000091.1 GCA_013214285.1 Halioglobus sp.
AGGCGATGAAGGCCAATATTCCCCAGCAGAATGGCAAGCCGGTGCACCCGATCAGCGCCAGTGCGCTGAAACCGGTGGTCGAGCAGTACCGTGCCGACGGTAAGCCGTTCAAGATGGGTATGGTATTCCCGGTATCCACCCACAACTACGAATTGCGCTATTGGTTGGCTGCGGGCGGCATCCACCCCGGCTTCTACGCGCCCCACAAGGGCGATATCTCCGGCCAAATTGATGCCGAGGCATTGCTGTCCGTCACGCCGCCACCGCAAATGCCCGCTACGCTGGAGGCCGGCACGATTTATGGCTATTGCGTGGGAGAGCCCTGGAATCAGCAGGCGGTGTTCAAGGGCATTGGTGTGCCGGTGATCACCGATTATGAGATCTGGAAAAACAACCCGGAAAAAGTGTTCGGGATGACCAAAGAATTCACTGAGAAGTATCCCAATACCACCGTTCGCATCGTCAAGGCATTGCTGCGGGCAGCGCAGTGGCTTGATGCCAACGACAACGCGAACCGGCCGGAGGCGGTTGAGATTCTATCGCGCAGTGAATACGTGGGGGCCGACTACGACGTTATTGCCAATTCCATGACCGGCACCTTTGAGTATGAGAAGGGCGATAAGCGCCAGGTACCGGATTTCAATGTCTTCTTTCGTTACAACGCGACCTACCCGTATTACTCGGACGCGATCTGGTATCTCAGCCAGATGCGGCGTTGGGGGCAGATCAGCGAGCCGAAAAGCGATGACTGGTACAAGCAAGTTGCAGCGCAGGTGTATCGCCCCGATATTTATCAACAGGCGGCCCAGGAGCTTATCAAAGAGGGCCTTATGCAGCCCAGCGATTTCCCAGACTTTGCTTCCGAGGATGGCTTTCGCCCGCTACAGACGGAATTTATCGACGGGCAATCCTACGACGGGCGCAAACCCAATGCCTACCTCGAGCAATTTGACATCGGCCTCAAGAGCGACGTGTTGTAATCATGTCGACCGTCCACACAGTGACCGATTCTCCGCCAGCAGGCGCCTTGTCGGCCTCCATTCTCCGTAGGCTAAACCATGCTTTACGCGTGACGGGCCTGCCCGTGATTGGCATCGGCGTCTTTCTATTTCTGTGGCAGTTGGCTGCCAGCAATATCAATACGTCTCTGGGACAGTTCCCGGGACCGGTCGAGGTCAAGGAACAGGCACTCAACCTGTACCAGGAGCATGTGCGCGAGCGCGAAAAAGCCGATGCTTTTTACGCGCGACAGGAGGCGCGCAATGCCAAAAAGCTTGAGAACACCCCCGACGCCAAGATCAAGTGGCGCAGTTACACCGGCAAACCCACCTTTATCGACCAGATTTTTACCAGTCTTTACACGGTCAGTTTCGGGTTTCTTATCGCGACGCTGATCGCCGTGCCACTGGGGGTTATCTGTGGATTGAGTGACAGTGTTTATCGGGCGATAAACCCCATCATCCAGGTATTTAAACCAGTTTCACCACTGGCGTGGCTGCCCCTGGTGACGATGGTGGTGAGTGCGCTGTACATGAGCGACGACCCGTTGTTTGAAAAATCCTTCTTGACCTCCGCCTTTACGGTCGCACTGTGCTGTCTGTGGCCCACGGTAATCAACACCACCGTTGGCGTCTCCGGCATCGACCGCGATCTGGTCAATGTCAGCCGGGTGATGGCATTACCGACGCTGGTGCATGTGCAAAAAATCGTTTTACCGTCCGCTATCCCAATGATTTTTACTGGCCTCAGGTTGTCCTTGGCAACCGGTTGGATGGTACTGATCGCCGCAGAGATGCTGGCGCAGAACCCCGGCTTGGGAAAGTTTATTTGGGATGAGTTTCAGAACGGCAGCTCCAACTCTCTGGGGCGGATTATGGTGGCAGTCATTACCATTGGCCTGATCGGCTTCTTGCTGGACAAAATCATGCTCGGGCTGCAGAAGCGCAGCAGCTGGGATAAACAGGCGATCCTGAGATAGAAGGATATTTACCATGGCAAATAACTACCTGGACATCAGCGGTGTGGGCATTACATTTCCTACCGACAATGGCCCCTTTTGCGCACTAGAGAACGTTAATCTGCGGATTGATGAGGGGCAGTTCATTGCCCTGATTGGGCACTCCGGATGTGGCAAATCAACCCTGCTCAATATTCTTGCGGGCCTGGAGCAAGCCACCAGCGGCGGCGCAATTCTGCAGGGCCAGGTGGTGGATGAGCCCGGGCCAGAACGTGCCGTGGTGTTCCAGAACCATGCCCTGATGCCCTGGCTCACGGTCTACCAGAACGTTGAGCTGGCGGTGAAGCAGGTTTTCAAGGGGCGCAAGAGCAAGCGTGAGATGCGCGAGTGGACCGAGCACAACCTGCAGCTGGTGCATATGGAGCATGCACTGGACAAGCTGCCCGGCGAGATATCTGGCGGTATGAAGCAGCGCGTGGGTATTGCCCGCTGCCTCGCCATGCAGCCCAAGGTCGTGCTCATGGACGAGCCGTTCGGCGCGCTGGATGCGCTGACGCGCGCCCATCTGCAAGACTCATTGATGGAGATCCACGCGGAGCTGGGGAATACCGTGGTGATGATTACCCACGATGTCGACGAGGCCGTATTGCTCTCGGATCGTATCGTCATGATGACGAACGGCCCCGCTGCCACTATCGGAGAGATTCTCGAGGTCGAGTTGCCCCGTCCACGGGATCGCCTGGCCCTGGCGGAAAACCCGGACTTCAACCACGTGCGTCAGCAGGTGTTGAAATTCCTCTATGCCAAGCAGCGCAACCCGGCATTGCTTGAGGAAAATGCAGCACCAAAGGAGACCCCTGCCTCTGAGCCGACGCCCCTGCGGGCGGTCAACGACTCCGAAGCGGCATAGGAGGCAGAATATGTCCACCAAACAGGTTGTGGTAGTAGGCAATGGCATGGTCGGCCACCACTTTGTGGAGCAGCTGCGTGCGGCCGATAAGGATTGTGGCATTACGGTGATTGGCGCCGAACCGCGGCCCGCCTATGATCGAGTGCATCTGTCGGAGGTGTTCGCGGGCAAGCCCCCGGAGGCACTGGCACTTACCAGCCGCGAACACTATATGGAACTGGGCATCGACTGCCATCTGGGCGACCCGGTGGCTGCTCTGGACCCTGCGCAGCATACGGTAACAACGGCAGGCGGCCATACGTTTAGCTATGACAAACTGGTATTGGCCACCGGTTCGTACCCTTTTGTACCGCCGATCGAGGGCGGTGACCGGCACGAGTGCCTGACGTATCGCACCATCGATGACCTGGGAGCGATTAAGGCCGAAGCGGCGTCGAGCCGCATAGGCGTGGTGGTCGGCGGTGGCCTGCTGGGCCTGGAGTGTGCCAATGCGCTGAAGAATCTTGGGCTGGAAACCCATGTAGTGGAATTTGCCCCCGGGCTGATGGGTGTGCAACTGGACGAGGGTGGTAGCCAGGTGCTGGGCCGGCAGATCGAGTCGCTCGGTGTGCAGGTGCACACGCGCAAGGCGACCCAGCAGATCACCGACGGCCAAGACTGCCGCCTCAGCATGCGCTTTGCCGATGAAACGGCACTGGAGACCGACCTGATTGTATTCTCCGCCGGCATCCGTCCACAAGACCAACTGGCGCGGGACAGTGGCCTGGAGGTCGGCGAACGCGGCGGAATCGTCATCGACTACCACTGCCGCACTAGTGATTCAGATATTTACGCCATCGGCGAATGCGCGCTGTTCGGTGGCCGCATATTTGGCCTCGTAGCGCCGGGCTACCGCATGGCCGAGGCGGCCGTGTCGCAGCTAGCGGGTGCGCCCGTCGCGTTCACCGGTGCAGATATGAGCACCAAACTGAAGTTGCTGGGTGTCGACGTGGGCTCGATCGGCGATGCGCATGGCAACGCCGATGGCGCTATGGCTTACGTCTACAGCGACCCGCGGGCGCAAGTATACAAGCGCCTGGTGGTTTCCGAAGACAGCAAGACGCTGCTTGGCGCGGTGCTGGTGGGCGACTGCGAGGATTACGATGCACTCCTGCAGTATTACCTCAACGCCATCGAGCTGCCGGCGCAACCCGAGGCACTGATCGTGCCGGGGACAGCGGGCACACCCGCGCTGGGCGCCGCGGCGCTGCCGGCGTCGGCCACGATCTGTTCCTGTCACAACGTCAGCAAGGGTGCGATCAGTGCAGCCTTCGACAACGGCTTTGGTAACTTGGCTGCGATCAAGGCCGAGACAAAGGCCAGTACCGGCTGCGGCGGCTGTGCCGCGCTGCTGAAGTCGGTGGTCGACGAACAGCTGTCCTGCCGCGGCATGGCGGTGAACACTGACATTTGCGAGCATTTCCCGTACACGCGCCACGAGCTGTTCCACTTGGTTCGGGTAGGCGATATTCACAGTTTCGACGCGCTGCTGGCAGCGCACGGAAGTGGCCTGGGCTGCGATATTTGCAAGCCCGCGGTCGCCTCAATACTGGCCAGCTGCTGGAACGACTATGTGTTGCAAGATGCGCATCATGGCCTGCAGGACACTAACGACCGTTATCTTGCCAACATGCAAAAAAACGGCACTTATTCCATCGTGCCGCGGGTTGCAGCAGGCGAGATCACCCCGGACAAGCTCATTGTCCTGGGTGAAGTGGCACGGGACTACAACCTGTATACCAAAATTACCGGCGGCCAGCGTATCGATCTGTTTGGCGCCCGCAGCGAGCAATTGCCGGCGATCTGGGAGCGGCTGATTGCCGCGGGCTTCGAAACGGGCCATGCCTATGCCAAGGCCCTGCGCACGGTGAAATCCTGCGTAGGCAGCACCTGGTGTCGCTATGGTGTGCTCGATTCGGTGGGCATGGCGATCCGCATTGAGAATCGCTATAAGGGCCTGCGCGCACCGCACAAGCTAAAGTCTGCTGTCTCAGGTTGCACGCGCGAATGTGCCGAGGCGCAGAGCAAAGATTTTGGTGTTATCGCGACTGAAAGTGGGTGGAATCTCTATGTCTGTGGCAATGGCGGCATGAAACCGCGCCATGCGGATTTGTTTGCCACCGACCTGAACGATGAGCAGTTGGTGCAGATCATCGACCGCTTTCTGATGTTTTATGTGCGCACCGCTGACCGACTGCAGCGCACCTCCGTGTGGCTGGAAAACCTGGAGGGCGGCCTGGAATATCTCAAACAAGTCATTATCGAAGATAGTCTCGGCATTTGCGCGCAGTTGGAGGAGGACATGCAGCGGATTGTGGATACCTACCAGTGCGAATGGAAGACCACCGTACAGAACCCGCGCAAGGTGCGACAGTTTGCGCATTTCGTCAACAGCGACCAGGGAGACAACGCGGTGCAGTTCGAGCGTGAGCGCGGACAGGTCAAGCCACTGGTGCCGGCGGCGGAAGCGCCGCACAGCGAAAATATTCTTGTGACAGGTTGAACTATGGGTAACTGGACAACGGTTTGCGCGGTAGATGATATCCCGCCCAACAGTGGGCGCTGTGCGCTGGTTGGCACGCATCAGGTGGCAGTGTTTCGGGTGCGCCGCACGAACAAGGATGAGTTTTACGCGCTGGATAACCACGACCCCTTCAGCGGCGCCAATGTGCTGTCGCGCGGGATTGTTGGCACTGTGGACGATAAGCTGGTGGTGGCCTCACCCGTCTACAAGCAGCATTTTTGCCTGCAAACGGGCGCCTGCTTGGAGGAGGATATCGATCTGACCACCTGGGCCGTACGCGTCACTGGCCATGCCGTGCAACTGGCGCCTTAACGCATGCTCTTCGGACGTCGTCGTAAAAACCCGATCACCCTGCCGGATAAGGGGGTGAAGCAGTGGAAATATGCCACCTGCGGTTACTGCTCCACCGGCTGCGCTATGGAGGTCGGCCTCGACGCCAATGGCAACGCGGTGACCACGCGGGGCGTGGCGGATGCCCCGGTCAACCAGGGCAAGCTGTGTATCAAGGGTATTACCGAGGCGAGCATCTTCGATGCGACCGGGCGCGGCACGGATCCGTTATGCCGCGATAACTACTGGGATGACTGGCGCACCGTCAGCTGGGATACGGCACTGGATAACACCGCCGCGCAATTCAAGCGCATACAGGCCGAGCATGGGCCTGATTCGGTCGCTATTGTGTCGACCGGCCAGATACTGACCGAAGAGTTCTATACACTGGGGAAACTGGCGCGCGGGGTCATCGGCACCAATAATTACTGTGGCAATACGACCCTGTGCATGGCTTCGGCCGTCTCCGGTTACAAGCGCAGTTTCGGCGCCGATGGCCCGCCCGGTTGTTATGACGATTTCGAACATACCGAGTGTCTGCTGGCCATTGGTTCAAACTTGCCCGAACAGCATCCGGTGATTTACTGGCGCCTGAAAGAAGCGCTGGAAAAACGCCAGTTCCCGCTTATCGTCGTCGATCCGCGCGTTACCATGTTTGCCCAGTTCGCCGATATTCATCTTCCAGTTAAACCGGGCACCGACCTGGTACTGCTCAACGCACTGGCCCATGTTATTCTGGCAGAGGGTCTGGCCGATGAGCAGTATATAGATGCCCATTGCAATGGCCGTGCCGACTTTGAAGCGTTGGTGGCGCGCTATGACCCGCTGACAGCCTCGAAAATCTGTGGCATCAGCGCAGACTTGATCCGTCAGGTCGCGCGACTCTATGGGCAGGCAGGGGCCGCCATGTCTATCTGGACGATGGGCATCAACCAAAGCACGCACGGTTCGGACGGCGTTAGCGCGATTAACAACCTGAACCTGATCACCGGTAACATCGGCAAGCCCGGCGGTACGTCATTGTCGATCACTGGTCAGTGCAACGCAATGGGTACCCGGGAGTGGGGCTCCACCACTGGGCTGCCAGGTTATCGGAGCCTGGAAAACGCGCAACACCGTGCCGAAATCGCCGCCGCCTGGCATATCGATGCGGCGCGCTTCCCCGCCTTTCGCGGGTTGGCTATGACCGACATCTTTCCGGCTATTGAGTCCGGACAGATAAAGGCACTTTGGCTGGTGGCGACCAACCCAATGACCTCCATGCCCAATACGGAACGTATCCGTCGGACGATGGAGAAGCTGAAATTCTGCGTAGTACAGGACGCCTACGCCGACGTGGAAGCCGCACAATACGCCCATGCCTATTTCCCCGCGTCGATCTGGGCGGAAAAAGAGGGCACGTTCACCAATACGGAACGTCGCGTCAACCTGGTGACCCGCGTTAAGCCAGCACTGGCTAATTCCCAACCGGACCTGTGGATCTTTACCCAACTTGCCAAACGTTGGGCGCACGCGGCGGATATGCCGTTTCCCGACACTGCTAGTGCGGTCTTCGAGGAGATGAAAACACTGTCGACGGGCGTTGATGTCAATGGTGCGCCGCGCAACCTGGATTTATCCGGCATGAGCTATGCAAAGATCCTGGCGGCGCGCGGACTGCAGTGGCCGATGCGCACTGCTGACGCGGCAGGGCAGCCGCGCCTCTACAGTGACGGCGTGTTTCCCTTTCCCGATGGCAAAGCCCAACTGCTGGCCATGGAGTGGCATGACAACAACGAATCGCCGGACGAGGATTTTCCCTTCTGGCTAAATAGCGGCCGTGTAGTAGAACACTTTCATACCCGCACGCGCACTGGCAAGGTGGGTAACTGCAACAAATTCAGTCCAACCGCTCATATGGAAATGAACCCCGACGCAGCCAGTCATCTGGGCATCGAACATATGGAGTACGTGCGCCTGGTGAGTCGTCGCGGCGATGCCATTGTCATGGTGCAACTGACGCACCGCGTGCCCCACGACATGGTGTTCGTACCCTTTCATTACCACGACTGTGTCAACCGCTTGTCCCTTGGCCTGCTCGATCCGCACTCACGACAACCCGCTTTCAAGCAGTGTGCTGTGCGCATTGAAAAGACCAACCAGGCGGAAGCAGCCAGACTGAATCTAGAAATGAGGGCCTACTGAGCCATGTCTGTCGAACTGTTCGAATCCATTGCGGCGCAGCGACCTTCGGAGTCGATCTTCCCTCTGCGCGATAACGAGCCCGAGTATGCAAAGCTGCGCGATGAACACACACAGGAACGCAATCGCTACGGCGCACTGATCTCCCTGGTGGAGCAGATCGAGGAGGCCGAGAGTCTTAATATCAACGGCGTCAGTGAAAAGGGATTTAACCCCCATCGTAACAAGCAGCACGCCTTCCATTTTACCGCCGATAATTGTATTGGTTGCCATGCCTGTGAATCAGCCTGCAGCGAGAAGAATGACCTGGCGCCTCACCTGAGTTTTCGCTCAGTGGGTTACGTAGAAGGCGGCAGCTACCCAAACTATACGCGCATGAACATCTCAATGGCCTGCAACCACTGCGACGACCCGGTGTGCCTCAAAGGCTGCCCTACCCGCGCGTATACCAAACACCCCGAATACGGCGCTGTATTGCAGGATCCGGACATCTGTTTCGGCTGTGGTTATTGCACTTGGGTTTGTCCCTATAACGCGCCACAACTCGATCCTGTCAATGGCCAGGTGGAGAAGTGCAATATGTGCGTGGACCGACTCGAAGTGGGCCTGAAGCCGGCATGTGTCAGCGCCTGCCTGGGTAACGCGCTCGATTTTGGCGTAGTAGAGAATACCCCCGACAACCGCGTGCAAACCGACACCCGTATTCCCGGGTTTCCGGATCCAAAGATCAGCCACCCGAATATTCGTTTCCAGCAGACGCGGACATTGCCAGCAGAGATGACGCGTCCCGACTCGGCGCCAATCAAGTACCATCGCGAGGGCACCGCAGGCGCCTATACGCCGGTCATTGACCGCGCCACTGAAGGCGAGCAGGAGCAGTGGAACCTGCGCCGGCTGTCGAGCCGCGAGAACCCACTGGTGTTGTTTACCCTGGCATCGCAGGCCGGCATCGGCTTGTATTTTTTGCTGCTGGCGGCCGCCACGGGGATGCTAGCCAACAGCGTTGCACTGCAATTTTGGGGTGTACTGGGGAGCGCGGCGTTAATGGGCGCAGGACTACTGCTCTCGGCAAGTCATCTGGGCAAACCCATGCGCTTTTATCGCGGCTTTAATAATTTGCGCCATTCCCCAATGGCACGCGAAGGCCTCGGGGCTGCGTTATTTCTGTTATTTGCAGGACTGCATTGGCTCTGCCTGATACCCGCACAAGCCTGGTGGCTGGACATGCTGCCACGCACGCAAGCGCTGGCTGCTGCGCTCGATACAGCAGTCGCAGTGTTCGCCGTCTGTGCCGCGTTGTCCGGCATCGCAACCATCTACTACATGTACCGCTGCTATCGCATTCCGGCGCGTCCGTTCTGGGATCACTGGCAAACGGCGACCGCATTTGTCGGCAATTGCATCGCGCTGGGCGCGATTGTTAGTGGCCTGATTACACTGGCGAGTGTGCCTGCGCATACGCCTACTCTAGCCGCACTGTCGCTGCTCGCAGGCCTGGGCGTGGCTATCGAGGCCATGGGACTGCTAGCACATGCGAGGGCCATGCGCACGGCACACTCCGAAGGCGCAGTGTCGCAGTACGTGCAGCGGACAACGTTCGGGCTCACCTATCGTCTGCGCAACGTACTCATGGGCATCAACCTGGCGTTGCTGGGCGGTATAGGCAGTGGTCTGCTTGCGCCCTCGGCCGGCCTGTGGGTCGCAGTATCCACAAGTGTGTTAGCGGTCGCCTTTATCGGCCGGGCACTGTTCTACGTCTTGGTCGTGCCCACTACCATGCCCGGCGCTTTCTTCTGGAAAAACAAAGGTTTTGAGCAGCATGCACGCGATATCGGGTTGGCCTGCAACCCAGCGGTGGGGGTAGCGCTGTCGGATCACTGAGTTAGTGCAAAAGAAACCCTGCAGCACTTTACTCTTGCGGTTTGATCAACACCCGACGTGTTGCAATGGCTACCACCCCCGGCACTACACGACCACGCCATCATTGCAAGCGGCTGGGGCGATGATCATCAGGGGAACCGATGACGTCGGATAGCAAGCGGTGACGCTCATGCGTATGCATGGGCCAATTGTAGCGATTTTCGGCCGCTTAACTTGGCAATACCCAATGCAATGCTAAGCACAATCGTTTTATAAATCTCGTATCTCAGTCAACAAGACTTCTTCGTTACTTGGATCCGCCGGTGTAGCCGGTGCTTCCTCTTCTTCTTTCTTGAACGAATTCATGAGTTTAATGATCATAAAAATAGCAAAGGAGATAATGGTAAAATCGCTTGCGGTTTGAATAAACGCGCCATAGCTGATGACTACTGCGGGCGCACCGCCCATCGCTTCTTTGACCGTCAGCGCCAAATCGGAGAAATCGACTCCGCCCAAGGCCACGCCGATGGGCGGCATAATAACCCCATCGACTAGCGCCGATACGATTTTGCCCAATGCAGCACCAATTATGACGCCGACAGCCATATCAACAACAATGGAATGTCTTAAACGAAAAAGGCTCTGCAATCGCAGAGCCTTTCTTGTTTGTCTCCAGCAGCCGTCAGGCCCGAAGGTCTGTAATTAAGGCAGCTTAATCCTCGATTACTGTGACACCCTCGGCGTCAATACCATCGACAATACTTGAGTTTCGTACAGTCAGGGTGCCCTGGCCTTTGTCTTCCTGTACCACCTCTAGCCCAGTCTTATCGCTGTCGTCGTTGTTCTCGGTGAGAGTATCGTTCACAACAACAGTTACACTACCGTTGTCTTCTTCCTCGAACACAACGCCTTTGCCACCATTGTCTGTGGATTCCACGTAATAAAATAATCCTTTGACATTACCTCTTCCGGATTCGGAGTTCTTGAACCCGTCATCGCTGTTACTGCGGGCTCGTGAGTCAATCGCTACCAGGCGAATATCGCCGTTGTCTTCCTCATCAAAGTCGCCGCCTTCATCGAGGTTGTCCAGAATTTCTGAAGACATGACTTTTGCGATAATTGAGCCGTTGCCCGCCTCGTCTATGTCAAAGCCGTCGTCTACATCGATACCGTACTCATACGCTTCGACAAAGCCTGAATCGTAGAGATCAACTTCACGTTCGAAACAATCATCGTCCAGCGTGCCGACCACGTTGCCGGGGATATCTTTTTCAGTGACGGCATTGCTTTCGTCGAATTCGTTTTCATCTGGTTCACCAGCAAGGAAAATTTCAAGCTCTGCCTCCAGTATGTCCGGATTGCAGTAACCGCCATTGTTATTGAAGGCGCTGTTGGTGACGACCGTCATTACGGAGCCGTTCTGGCCTTCGTCCAGTTCCACGCCGTCGGCGCCGACACCAGTAAAGAGTGAATCGTAGGCAATAAAAGTGATGCTGCCGTTGCCGCGTTCGTCTACACGAAGTCCATCTGCGTCGAATTTACCGTTGCCGACATCTGAGACAGTGACGCCGTTGAAGGTTACCTTAATTGAGGCATTGGACCCTTCGCCTGCGCCGCCACCACCGCCGCCACAGGCGTCTGCAAGGTTGCAGTCGGAAATATGAATGCCGTGGTTGGCAACGGCGGCGACCGTAACATTGGTCAGGTCAAGTTTTACCTTCCCAGCCTGATCGTCCCGTACGTCAATGAATATTCCCTTGCCTGCCATAGTGAGGTCACTGGACTGGTTCTCAATATCGAATCCGCCGGGGCCGGAAAAGTTCAAACCATTGATCTTTAGGCTGGCACCCTGGCTTGCGCTTAACAGGGTGAAATCGCCCAGCGCTTTTACTGTCTGACCTTTTCCATAGATCGCCAAAGCCTTCTTGCCGTCGTAATCCAGGGTTTCGGTGATCATTATCTGGTCATCTGTAGCCACGACAATCTCATTGACACCGCTCTGAATCGCAGCTCGTAACGAGCCGTCACCATCATTGTTGCCGTTTGTCACAACAGCAGGAAGGGCAAAAGCCATTGCACTGGTGGAGAAAAGTGCTGTTGCCAGCAGGGTCTTTTTGAAAAGTGTGCTCGAGGTCATTTTTCGGTCGCTCGGTAGTGGATGTGTGAGCCAAACCCTACCGCGCTTTGATGACAGGTTTCCTACATTATTGTGGCAGTTTGAAGACGCTGGGCCGCGTCTTCGCTTATCTCGCCATATAGGCGTTTAATAACGGCCGGAAGATCGGTCAAACATTTGGGTTCGCAATCTGCCTTTTTACCATCGGACCAGTCTCTATTACGTGCATTCATCTATTTCAAGGACTCTGACCCCTTGAGCTACGGTGCTTTAAGTATAGGACAAATAAACGGCCTGTTAAGAGCAGATCTCCTCACTTATTTTGTTGACTGAACTGGATAAGCCTGTGAATTACCGTTTATTGCCCTGAAAATTTGTTCGCGGCTTTGAGTATGCCATTCATAACCGTTCATTCTTGAACGAAAGCACGCAACAGCCGCTGCCGTGCGTTATTTGTTGGCTTCCTTGCTAAATGATTGCGGTTGAGCTGGAATCGTGCCCAGCGAAAAGAGGCAACGTACCCCAGGGCACCTTCTCTTGATGCGACGCATCACTTCACCTTGTCCCAGCTGGTGCTCTGGTTGGTGGTGTCAGATGTGGCAAAGCGGGGATGTTCTGTTCCTTATCGCGCAGATAAGCCAGCATTCTATCGAGAGCCTCCCCCGCCTTATCGGGCATGACGTCCTGGTCTTCGATACACGCGATGACGTTGGCAGAGCCACTGCAGCGACTGAAAACCTCAATGTCGATATCGCCTAAAAGCGCCTACTTTTGGTTAACACGCGCTTGAGTCGCTGAGCCCAGGTCATACCAGCATGGCGCTCGGCCTGTCTCCTTAGTTCCGCATTTGCGCACGTCTTAAGTGCCTTGCTACGCTTGGCTGGCGTGACCAGAGCTCGCCAGCGGTGGTTCGATCGGGCCGCGCAGGCGCGAGAACGCCATGGAATTGCGCGAGGTTGACCCTGGGCTTGGGAACTAGTGCCGCCCATCGGGCTATGAAATCCAGCCGATCGAAGGCTGCCTGTATTATACCATCTCGACAGGGCGTCTTCAGGGTATAGAGAACCTTGCGGCTCTCTGAGCGGGACATGGGCTTTCACTACACCGGCCAGTGAGCACCCGTCGGTGATGGCTATCGCGTGGTATCCCAGCGCTGCTGCCCGCCCCACCAGCTCGTGAGGGTGAGACGCGCCGCGCAGGAAACTGTAGCAACTGAGGCAGTGGAGCTCGGCGTAGGGCATAGTCAGGAATCGACCGGGCTGACCACGCCCATGGCACCGCGCCCCAGTACATGCGTGTAAATTTCGGTGGTGCTCAGGTCGGCATGCCCAAGTAGCTTCTGAATGGTGCGAATGTCGTACCCTTGCTGCAGCAAGCGGGTGGCAAAGCTGTGTCGAAAGGTATGGCACTTGACGTGCTTGGTGATACCCGCGCGAACGCGGGCCCGTGTGACCTGCTTGCGCAGCGCCGTGTGATGCAAGTGATGACGGCGAAGGACCCCGGTGCGAGGGCAGGCGCCGATCGTGGTAGAGGGGAACACAAATTGCCAGCCAATCTCCCGTGCCGCGTCCGGATACTTTCTGGCCAGTGCATTGGGCAGGTGAACATCGCCAACGCCGTCTTCAATGTCACGCGTGTGTTGCTTATCGACAAAGGCAATTTGCCCGATCAAACTCTCCTGCAAACTCTGCGGTAACAGCGTGGTTCGATCTTTGTCACCCTTGCCCGAGCGTACGGTGAGTGTGCTCAATTCAAAATCAATATCCTTGACGCGAAGATTCAACAACTCGTTTTGTCTGAGCCCGGAGCCGTACAACAGCGACACCATCAGTCGGTGTTTGTCGGGAAGTTGTGCAAGAATGCGCTGCACCTCCCCGTGTGTGAGTACAACCGGTAAGTGACGTTTGATGCGCGCTTTCTCGAAATTCAGCGCGTCAAGTTCGACCTTGAGAAATTTCCGATACAGATAGACCAGCGCATTCAGCGCAATACGCTGGGTGGCCGGTGAGCAATGCCGCTGACAGCCCAGGTGAGACAGAAAACTGTTGATATGCACAGCATCCATTTCCCGGGGGTGGCGCTTGTCGTGAAACAGAATAAAGCGACGAATCCAGTGCAAATAGGTTTTCTCTGTCTGGTACGCGTAACCGCGCGCCCGAATATCCTGACGCAGTTGATCAAGAAAACGGAGCGGGCCGGCAGGTATGGAGCAACTGATATCGTCCATTGCCTCTCTCCTTTTGTTATACTGTATAAAAATACAGTATAACAAAAGGAGAGATTATCAAGCCCGTTTTTCAGGGGACCTAACCCACGCCACGCGCTAAGAAGTCTTATAACCCGTTGAGATTATTGCACTAACCGAAAGAAAACAGGCCGTTCGCTCGCTCGAATTTGATACATTTTGTCACTGCCAGAGGCTATTGTTTCCAGCGGCCGGCTGCTGCGTTAAGCTAACTCATTGTTAATAACGAAAGAAATAAGAAATGACCACGCACATATATCCTGCATACGAGGCCGCTCGGTTTTCTAGACCGGTCTATGTACTTAGCTGTTATGGCGCAACCTGATTTGGCGCATGGAAATTGGATAATTAGTGGCGTTGTCTGATTGCCAAAAACTACTCGACACATGGATCAGCCGTGGCACACCTGCTGATCTCATATTCTATGGGGAGATATTGGGCACGAAGTCCGGCGAATCGCCCCAACTGCTAAAGGAATACGAGTACAACTCTGACTACTTGAGGCTCGGTTTCAATACCACTGAAGAACTCTATGTTTACGAGCCTAGCGAGTGCTATCTAAATACCGATTCGGACTTATGCATCAGATCAGCCACAAAGCTTGTTTTTGGCTGGCACTCATATGGAAAATCTCAATCTGAACAACACTGGTGTACGTTTACCTATGAGAGAACCGGAAATGACAATGTTCGACGGACTCCTACCGGAACTATGAGAGAGCATTTGAAGCGTTTTGGTGATCCAGACAAGACCT
>JABSPW010000092.1 GCA_013214285.1 Halioglobus sp.
GCCGCGTTCGGCCCAATGAGGCGACCCGCACCACCCGCGCCATAGGCCAGCTCCGAAGGTATTGCCAGCTTCCACTTTGACCCCTCAGGCATTAATTGCAATGCCTCCGTCCAGCCTGGAATCACCTGACCGACACCAAAGGTCACCGTTTCACCACGGCCGTAGGAAGAGTCAAACTCTGTGCCATCCACAAGTGTGCCTCGGTAATGCACCTCAACCGTATCCTCGGGTCCCGGCTTCGGCCCCGTACCCTCTGTCAAGATCTCATACTGCAGTCCAGAGTCGGTCGTTACCACTCCTTCTTGCGCGGCGTTCTCGGCGAGGAACGCCGCAGAAGCAGCAAGATTGGCTTCACCCAGCGCCGCTTGCGCCGCTTCATGTTCGGCCATGGCCTCCTCCTGATACGCCTGCATCTCAGCGGCAATTTCTTCCTGCGTCATTTGCGGTGTGCCATCAGTCAGTCCATCCCGGAGCCCCATCTGGAACGCGTCCACATCGAGAGGCATCCCATCCGTGCGCATGCGCTGACCAAGCCCAAAGGCAATGCCATAGCTGAGACGCTGCTCCGTCGTCTCCAGGGCAGCACCCGAGGGGGCCGCCGGCTCTGACGCCGGTGCAACGGGTGCGTCAGCAGTCGCGCTAGATGTTTTCTGATCACACGCTTGCAGCGCGGCAACGCTGACCAGGATAATCGGCAAAAGATAGGTCTTCATAGTACTTTCCATCATTATCAAAGGATCGCGGGTACGCGGTGGGGCGACCATCTTACTACCGGCCCCGCCCCGGCGCCAGCCCCAGATCAGGGCAGCAGCAACTCCGCAAGGCGGTCGATAGTGTTCTGCCAACTGCAATCCGCAGGGTAGCTAAAACACGCCACCCGGGACAGATTAGAGGCGAGCGTATGTTGTTCCCTGGCCAGAGCAGTGTTCCGCTGATAATAGTCATACATCATAGCCTGCTGCTGCTGCTCTGACCGCAGCTCCAAGGCTCTGATCTCTCCGCGTATGACCGCTGCGGCCGGGTAACCCCGCAACTGACGACGCAAGGCTCGTATCGGGCAAATCACCCCGTCGCGCCAGTCAGCCACCAGAGCATTCAGTTCCGACAGATGCGCTGACGTCAGCCGCAACTGCTGCTGCGCCAGCCAGCCGGCGTAGAGCAGCAGATTGACATCCATGGCGAAATCATCCTGCAGGCGCAGACAGGTCGTCGACACGCCGTCGATCTTATATTGTTCGAGAGAATAGACCCATAGCGGATTTTCCATACAGTCACGACCACCAACGGATGAGTTTGCAACCTTACCCCAGCACTAACACGATACTCCAGTGCCACACCCGGCAGCCCAAGGACATACAAGCATGTTAGCCTAGGCCGTCGGCCACAGGCAGAAAGGACTGCCTCATGATCATTCTGCGCGATATTACGCTGCGCCGCGGCGCCAAATTATTACTGCACGCCACGAACGTGACTATTCAGCCTGGCCAACGGCTGGGACTGATTGGTGCCAACGGCTGCGGCAAGTCGAGCCTGTTTTTCCTACTGCAGGGAGAGCTGTGCGCTGACGCCGGGGAGATTGAGGGCTTGAACAATCTGCGACTTGCCCACATGGCGCAGGAGATGCGCGCTACCGCTCAATCTGCCAGTGAATTCGTATGGCGAGGAGACAAGCAACTGGCCAGGCTGCGCGAAAGAGAACACGCGCTCGAGGCGCGTGGCGATTTCGAAGGGCTGGCGCATGTGCATAATCAACTGGAAGCGATCGACGGCTACAGCGCCGAGCGACGTGTCCGACGATTGCTGCAGGGACTGGGCTTTGCTCTTGAGGACACAGACCGACCTGTCAATGACTTTTCCGGAGGCTGGCGCATTCGATTGAATCTGGCACGAGCCCTGATGACACCGTCGGACATCCTACTGCTGGACGAGCCGACCAATCATCTCGACCTGGACGCCACATTGTGGCTGCAGCAGTGGCTGCAACACTACGCTGGCACACTTGTAATGATCTCCCACGATCGGGATTTCATAGACGCCACTTGCCAACGCATCCTGCACATCGAAGGGCAGCAACTGCATAGTTATAAGGGCAATTACTCTGACTTCGAGCGCCTGCGCGCAGAGCGCATGGCCAACAAGCACGCCCACTATGAGCACCAGCAGCGGCGCGTCGCACAGATCGAGGAGTTCGTGCGGCGCTTTCGCTACAAAGCAACCAAAGCAAAGCAAGCCCAGAGCCGTTTGAAAGAACTGGAGCGCATGCAGACGCTCGCACCAGCACATGCAGACTCACCCTTTCAATTCAGTTTCCCGTCACCACCGCAGGAAAGTGACCCGCTATTGCGGCTCGAAGAAGCCGCGCTCGGTCACGGCGACCAAATGGTGGTATCAGGTGTTGATCTGACGCTAAGACCGGGTAGCCGTTACGGCCTGCTGGGCCGCAACGGCGCGGGCAAATCTACACTGCTGAAAAGCCTCGTAGGCGCACTCCCGTTAATGTCGGGCACATATACTGCCGGAAAACATCTGCGAATCGGCTATTTCGACCAGCAACAGCTTGAGGCGCTGGATCTTGAGGCAAGCCCGGCATTGCACCTGCAACGCCTCTCACCCGCTGCGCGAGAGCAAGACATTCTGAACTTCCTCGGCGGTTTCAACTTCCGCGGGGATGCCGCTAGCACAGCCATTGCACCCTTCTCAGGTGGCGAAAAAGCCCGCCTGGCACTGGCCATTGTGGTATGGCAGAAGCCCAACCTGCTTGTGCTCGATGAGCCTACCAACCACCTTGATCTGGACATGCGCCACGCTCTGGAGGTGGCACTGCAAGACTATACGGGGGCATTGATTGTGGTGAGTCATGACCGCCACCTTCTACGTAATACGGTTGAGGAGTTACTGTTAATTCACGATGGGCAGGTGGAGGAGTATCGGGAGGATCTGGCTGGTTACGAGCGCTGGATAGTGTCCCACTACAAGGAGTACCGCAAGCAAAAAATTCACAAGAGCGATTCGTCCCGCCGGGAGAAACGGCAACAGGAAGCAGCAGAACGCGACCGCTTGCGCCCGCTGCAGATGCAACTCGCAGCAACCGAGGCAGAGATGGAAAGCAACAGCGGCAAGCTAGGGCAAGTGCAGGAACAGCTGGGAAACTCCGAGCTGTACACAACGGGACAGCGTGCGGCTCTCGATGACCTGCTGCAACGGCAGGGCAGGCTCAAAAAACGCGCGGATGAACTGGACGAGCTCTGGCTGCAACAACAGCACCAAATCGAGGAGCTTTCGGGCTGATCAGCAACAACAGCCCTCGGATGTTTCTATCAGTAACAATTTTTCCAAGCGGCTTAGCTTCTTGATCGCGGCTTCCCGCTTCAGAGCAGTGCTTCGGTCCGGGACGGCATCAAACCAAACTAATTGCACCGGTCTCCGGCCTCGGGTGTAACGAGGCCCTCCGCTCGTCTCGCCATTGTGCTGACGCAGACGCTGCGGCAGATCTCTGGCAATACCCGTGTATAACGTCGCGTCGCGGCAACGCACGATGTACACCGACCAGCTCCCACTCAACCTCGATTCCACTGATGATAACGCTCAACCCAGCGTAGCAGGCCCTCAGGTTTACGCGCCTTGCGCCATTCACCCGCGACAAACTTGTTGCCCTCGCTCAAGCTCGGATAGAGGTGGATAGTACTGAGAATCTTGCGCAAGCCGATACCGTGCTTCATCGCGAGGACAAATTCGTTGAGCAGGTCTGCGGCGTGGTAGCCAACAATTGTTGCGCCCAAAATCCGGTCGCGACCCGGTGCGGTCAACACCTTGATAAAGCCATGGGCTTCGCCATCAGCAATTGCGCGGTCGAGGTCCGCCAGATCATAGCGAGTGACCTCCACATCAATACCTTGTGCATTGGCTTCCGTTTCATTGAGCCCAACTCGCGCCACCTCCGGATCGGTGAACGTCGCCCATGGCACGACAGAATAGTCCACTTTAAAGCGTCGGAATCGCCCGAATAGGGCGTTGACCGCGGCATACCAAGCCTGGTGACTCGCCATATGGGTAAAGAGATAAGGGCCTACCACATCGCCACAGGCATAAATGGTTGGCATCGCGGTACAAAGAAAGTCATCCACCGCCAGGCGACCCGAGGGCTGACGCGTAACACCCAGCTCCTCCAGGCCAAGATATTCAACATTGGCCGTGCGGCCCACGGCTACCAACAAACGGTCGAACTCGATCTTGCGTTGCCCACGAGCCGTGCTGAATAGCCCAGACTGCGTTGCCCCTGCAGTGTCAAATACCAATGGTTTGTGATTTGTGTGCACTTTTATGCCCTGCTTACGAAAGGTTTCGTAAACCAGTTCCGAAACTTCCGGGTCTTCCCGAAGCATGATCCTTTCGTCTAGCGTGACCAACGTCACCTGGCTGCCGAGGCGTGCAAAGGATTGAGCCAGCTCACAGCCCACCGGTCCAGCGCCCAGTACCAACAATCGAGTGGGTAGTGTCCTGATATCCCACACTGTGTCAGAGGTAAGGTAATCGAGCTTCTCCAGTCCAGGCACGTCTGGCACCGTGGGTCGCGCTCCTGTGGCAATGACAATATGCCGCGCAGACAGCGTCACCCCGTCAACCTCGACCTCCCATGGCGACACCACCCTCGCTTCTCCCTGCACACAATTCACCCCTAAAGCGGCATAGCGCTCCACCGAATCATTCGGCTCGATACGTCTGATAACGTCCTGCACACGCTCCATCACGCGAGGGAAGTTAACTTCGACCGGCAGGGGCGCCAGACCGAACTCCTCGGCACGGCGAGCCAACTGCGCGGCGCGCGCGGAACGGATAAGTGCCTTGCTGGGCACGCAACCTGTATTGAGGCAGTCACCACCCATCCGGTGCCGCTCGATCAGTGTCACCTTCGCTTTGACAGTTGCTCCAATCAGAGCCGCCACCAGGCCCGCCGAACCGGCACCGATGACAATCAGATTGTTATCAAACTGTCTTGGTTTTTTATGGCTCGCCAACACACGGCGGCGCCGGATAGCATTCAACACCCAGCGCGCGATATAGGGAAACACGGCGAGCAGCAGGAAAGAGCCCAGCAAAGGCAGCGATATGATACCCGCCGTGGACTCCAAACGCCCCAGCTGCGTGCCCGCGTTGATATAGACAGCCGTTGCCGGCAACATTCCCAACTGTGACACCCAGTAAAACGTCCTGACCCGGAGAGGCAACAGGCCCATCAGGAGATTGATCAAAACGAAGGGGAACAGCGGCACCAGGCGCAAGGAGAACAGATAGAACGCACCCTCACGCTGGAAACCGCCATTGATGGTGTCCAAATATTGGCCGAAACGGCCCTGTACCCAATCCCGCAAAAGTACGCGGGATGCCAGTAAGGCCAAGGTAGCGCCGATACTGCTGGCGAAAGACACTAGCAGTAATGCATACCAAAATCCGAACAGGGCGCCGCCGGCCAGCGTCATAACGGCAGCGCCGGGGATGGAGAATGCGGCAACCAGCACGTAGGCCACGAAGTAGATCAAACCACCTCGCAGCGGGTTGTCCGCATGCCACTGACCTAGATCACCCATGCGCTGCTTGAGGACATCCAGCTGCAGGTAGCTGCCCAGATCTAGCAGAAAGAAAGCGGCGAAGGCCGCTACGATAACGGCGATGATGGCGAACTGTCGGATGCGCACGTTGGTATCCTGCTCTGTATCGACGGGTGGGGTTTCGTTGCTTCAGACTATACCTTACTTTTCACCTCGTCTTGATCCGGGTCGCGTCAAGGATGGGTGCGGGCGACACCGAACCCACGACCAGGAAGCAACTGCGGCGCAGACATATCGGTATGCGAAAAAACTCTATCACCCCGCTTGTTCAACCATCATCCGGTGGTATGATTACTCCCCCCTTTGAATCATGTGGTACGCCTCAGGCTACCGAACCGGAGAGCAACATGAGCGATCAGATCGTACACGTCAGCGATGACTCATTTGATGCGGAAGTCTTGCAATCAGACGTCCCTGTGCTGGTGGACTTCTGGGCCGAATGGTGCGGGCCCTGCAAAATGATCGCACCCGTCCTCGACGAACTCGCCGCCGACTATGGTGGCCAGCTAAAGATCTGCAAGGTCGACGTAGACGCCAATCCGGATGTGCCACAAAAGTTCGGCATACGCGGTATACCGACGCTAATTGTTTTCAAAGGCGGTAATGCAGAAGCCACCAAGGTGGGTGCACTCTCGAAGACGCAACTGACAGAATTTATCCAGGAAGCAATCTGACCCCTACCGACTGACGCCAGCCGATAGCGTGCTTCAGGGATTCTGGCCGGGCCGGGGAGCATGGAGACTGCGGTTAAACGGCCCTCAAATTGTCAAAAAAAGCGGTAGACGGCCCGACTTACCCGTGCTACATTTTCTCCTGTTGCACACTTCTGTGCCATAAAAACGCTCTGTTACCTACTACATCACCGTCAATTGTTGGCGTCGCCGACTGACATTCGCTTTCACTCTGCTCCTTCCCCAAACATCGACAAGCACCCCCTCTCTTATGAATCTAACTGACCTGAAAACCAAATCGACACAAGATATCATTAATATTGCCAAGGATATGGGCCTGGACAACATGGCCCGCTCCCGCAAGCAGGACATCATCTTCGCAGTATTGAAACGCCACGCAAAAAGCGGCGAGGATATTTACGGTGATGGCGTATTGGAAATCCTGCAGGACGGTTTCGGGTTTTTGCGCTCGGCAGACAGCTCCTATCTGGCGGGCCCGGATGATATTTACGTCTCACCCAGCCAGATCCGTCGTTTCAACCTGCGCACCGGGGACACCATCTCCGGAAAGATCCGTCCACCCAAAGACAGCGAGCGCTACTTCGCGCTACTCAAGGTCGATGAGGTCAACCTCGACAGGCCGGAGAACTCCAAGCACAAAATCCTCTTTGAAAACCTAACGCCCCTGTTTCCCGACGAGCGGCTGACCCTTGAGCAAGGCAACGGTAGCACCGAGGATTTGACAGGACGCATCATTGACCTGGTATCCCCGATTGGCAAGGGCCAGCGCGGTTTGCTAGTAGCACCGCCAAAAGCCGGTAAAACCATCATGATGCAAAATATCGCCCAGGCAATCATCACCAATAACCCTGAGTGCTATATCATCGTACTACTCATCGACGAGCGCCCCGAGGAAGTGACCGAGATGCAGCGCTCTGTTGGCGTGCGCGGCGCGGAAGTCGTAGCTTCGACCTTTGACGAGCCACCTTCTCGTCACGTACAGGTGGCCGATATGGTAATTGAAAAAGCCAAACGTCTAGTAGAGCATAAGAAAGATGTCGTTATTCTGCTGGACTCCATCACCCGTTTAGCACGCGCCTATAACACTGTCATACCCAGCTCAGGTAAGGTCTTGACCGGTGGTGTCGATGCCCACGCGCTTGAGCGCCCGAAACGCTTCTTTGGTGCGGCACGTAATATCGAAGAAGGAGGCAGCCTGTCGATTATCGCTACTGCGCTGATCGATACGGGCTCGAAGATGGATGAAGTGATCTATGAGGAGTTCAAAGGCACCGGCAATCTGGAGTTACACCTGGACCGCAAAGTCGCGGAGAAGCGTGTCTATCCGGCAATTAACATCCGTCGCTCGGGTACACGCCGCGAAGACCTGCTGACTCAGGAAGACGAACTGCAGCGTATGTGGATATTGCGCAAACTGCTGCACGGGATGGAAGACCTACCCGCCATTGAATTCCTCACAGACAAGCTGAAGGAAACCAAAACCAACGAAGAGTTCTTCAAATCCATGAAGCGGAAGTAGCACCACTAGCGTCAGGTGTCTAACTGCGCACCGAACATGGCAAGACTCCCTTTCCTACGCTCAATTGCTAGAGACGCATTATCGCTGTGAAATACGCCGATCTCAGGGAATTTATCGCCACGCTAGAACAGCGTGGCGAGCTGGTACGTATCACGACCGAGATCGATACGCAGCTCGAGATGACCGAGATCGCCGATCGCACGCTGCGCGCCGGCGGTCCTGCCCTGTTGTTTGAGAAACCAAAGGGACACTCCATACCCGTGCTCGCCAACCTATTCGGAACGGAGCTCCGGGTTGCATTCGGGATGGGGGCACAGAACCTTAAGGCGCTGCGCGAAATCGGCGAATTACTCGCCTACCTGCGGCAACCGGACCCGCCAAAGGGTATGCGCGACCTGTGGGATAAGGCGCCAGTACTCAAGAAAGTGTTACATATGGCGCCAAAAATTCTGCGCAATCCACCCTGTCAGTATCACGCACAGCAGGGTCACGAGGTTGACCTCACGCAATTGCCCATACAAAGGTGCTGGCCAGATGACGCTGCGCCGTTGATCACCTGGCCTCTGGTAATAACCCGGGGCCCGACTGCGGACAGGCAGAACCTGGGCATCTATCGCATGCAACTGATCGGGCGCAACAAGCTTATCATGCGCTGGTTGTCGCACCGCGGTGGCGCACTCGATTACAGGGCGTGGCAACAGCAGCACCCCGAGCAGAGATACCCTGTTGCCGTAGCGCTGGGCGCAGACCCTGCAACTACACTGGCTGCAGTAACACCCATACCGGACACCATATCGGAGTACGCTTTCGCGGGACTTTTGCGCGGCAGCAAAACTGAACTCGCGAACTGTTTCACGCTCCTATGCCGAAAGCACGGACTGCAAGTTCCCGCAACGGCGGAATATATACTTGAAGGGTATATTCAACCAGGGGAGGAGGCCGATGAAGGGCCCTTTGGTGACCATACCGGATACTACAATGAGGTGGAGCGCTTCCCCGTATTCACCGTTGATACAATCACTCACCGCCAATCACCGATCTACCACACTACCTACACGGGCCGTCCACCCGACGAACCCGCCATACTGGGCATGGCGCTCAATGAGGTATTCATTCCCATACTGCAAAAGCAGTTCCCCGAGATCGTCGATTTCTACTTACCGCCCGAGGGGTGCTCCTATCGCCTGGCAGTAGTTACCATGCGCAAGGAATATCCAGGTCACGCCAAACGCTTAATGTTCGGAGTATGGTCTTTCCTCCGACAATTTATGTATACAAAGTTTGTTATCGTGACTGACGACGATGTCAATGCTCGCGACTGGAAAGATGTGATATGGGCGATGACCACCCGCATGGATCCTCAGCGTGACAGCGTGTTCGCAGAGAACACTCCCATTGACTACCTGGACTTTGCCTCCCCCGTTTCAGGCCTTGGCTCCAAGGTCGGCTTCGATGCCACCAACAAGTGGCAGGGAGAGACATCGCGGGAGTGGGGCCGCGCCATCTGCATGAACGCTTCTGTGAAGCAGCGCATCGACAGCATCTGGGACGAACTCGGGATCACGTGACAATCATAAACTGGCTAACTGCTTATCGGACAACGGCATGGGAAGCTCAGGCAACGGAACTGCACCTTGTAATAGCCCCTCCCGGTAGTAAGCAGCGGCTACATTCGGCTCGCCCAGTGCAGTGAGCAGACGCCCCAACTCGGCACAAACCTCGGCACCCGGATTGATTCTGTAGCTGTTTTCGAAGTACTCCCTCGCCTTGCCCCATAACTTGTCTCGCGCCGATAGACGACCCAGGCACAACAATAACTCCGCATCGTCAGAATGGGCCGAGAGCCAACTCTCAGCCCGCGTTAGCTGACGGTTAGCATCTGGCAACTGCAGCAAACCGTACTGCTGTACAAGCGCACTACTCCAGTCTTGCTTAAGAGTGCGCCATATGACTTTTTCCGCACTAACGTAATCTTCTAAAGAAACGAGTTTTTCGACATACAGTTCGATGATGGCAGTATCACGTTGTAGGCGACTGGGCAAAGACTGCCAGGTTGTATGCAACGCTTCCTCACTTAGCCCCGGCTTTGCCAGCAGATGCAGGTGTACCTGCCTTTCCAACGCCTGCAAATCTGCCGTGTTAGCTAGTTTTTGCTTCTGTAACTGAGGCAACAACTCGGCCAGCTTGCTCCAATCTCCAAGGCCCTGGTAAGCACGACTTAACAGGGACAGCACGTGGGGGTATTTACCGATGCTCCTCGCCGCTCCATCGAGGGCATCGACCGCCTGCTGATAATCACCGGCTTGCAGCCTCACCTCGGCAAGCGCCACTTCAATCGCGACCTCTGCATCCGGTGCGACCTCCTGAGCGGCACGCAGGTATTCATCTACCTTGTTCATATCTTGCAATTGTGCACTGCAGCGGGCGGCCAAAAGGTAATTGGCCAGTGGTGCATCATTAGCGCTCGCACCTCGCACCAGCTGCTTGCGTGCCGTCTCCCAATTGCCCTCCGCGTAACTGATAATGCCGCGGGCACTGAGCTCCTGGGCACTCCTCAAACGGCGACTACCCCACCAGTAGACCAAGGAGCGCTGACCACCCACTAGTCGATAGACAAGGCGCAGCAGCAGCAGCAGCAACAACGCCATCAGTAGCAAAAGCAGTAGGCCGACCCAGAGACTGGTCTCCAACGTCCAGTTGCCGTAGGACAACAACACATAGCCGGGCTCCGTTTCGATGAGCGCCACAATACCTACACCGAGAAGTAGCGCAATCAGTCCAATGGCAAAGAGTTTCCGCATGGTCTATTGAGCACCCTGGGCTAGCCCACGCTGCTCCAGGGCCGTCTCCATCGCCTGCAAGGAGCGCGAGATGTCCGGTTGTTTGACTCCAATGGTCAGGTCGACCAAAGTCCTGATCTCCTGGGACATAGCACGGGCACGCGCGGCGTCAGAGTCACTGAACTGGTCTACCCACTGCAGCGCTCGCCGCAAAGTGGCCATGTAGAGCGTCTGGTTGCCCGAGAGCAATGCCACTTGCGCCTGCTCCAGCAACATACGCAGATTCTGTCGCACCAGACCCTCCCACTGAGGATCCATGAGCGCCTGCATGGGGATATCGCGACGGCGAATAATCAGGTAGCTGGACAGCCTGTTCAGTGCCGCTTCATAGCCCTGATGCAGACGGCCTCGCCAGTCCTGCGCCACCTGGGGCGCAGGACCGTCCGCCTGCACGGGGAGCTGGAATATGACCAGCTTATCGGCCTGCTCTACCAGCGCGGACAACCGTAGGTATATCCCCTCGATATCCACCTGAGGCACTGCGCGCAGCGATGCGATGTCCGAGGCCAGCGCGGCACGCAGATCGTGCAACGAAGGGTCGTCAATTTCAAGCAGTACCGCATCGGCGCCATTCAGCAGAGCCAGGGACGCTGTCGGGTCCTGCGCCATGACGAGCCGCTGGTTAGCCAGGCGCACTAGATGGCCCGCTTCAGCCAGTAACCAGGTATTACGGTCGGTGGCACTGAACCGATCCAGCTCTTTCTCTATAGACCGTAACTGATCCGCGCGCGCATCAATGCGCCGCGATAGATCCGCGGTTTCCTGGTCAACGCTTTCTTCCAGTTTCGCGAGACCTGAACTCAGCTGTTTCTGCCAGCGATCGGAAGCGGCATCCAGGCTAGCCTGTTCGCTTCCGATCGCGGTCTCCAATGCCGTCACACGCTGCACAAGTGCGGTCTCGCGGTGATATACCTCACGAAATAACCAGGCAGCTGCGAGGGCTATAAAAACGATCAGAAGCAGAGCCAGCCACGCTACGCCAGGAGACCGCTTAGGGGATTTTCTATCGACAGCCTGCACCGCCGTCGCGCCCGCATCGGTTTTCCCTTCAAGCTGTGCATCCTGGTTGCTCAACTGTCATCCTCCCGTGCGGGCTGACCATGTCTCCAGTGCGCGCACCATTGCAGTATCCGACGCATTGTCAGCGGTAACAACCCGATCCCATCCGGCCTCCCGCGCCTGAGCCGCAACGCGCTCGGACGGAACGATCACGGCCACGTCTTTTAACTTAGAGGTTTCTGACGGGCTAAGCAACCGTAGCAAATTGGCCAGGCCCTCTCCACTGGAGATAAGAATGAGATCTATGTCCCACGCAGACAACTTCGCCGCCACTTCCCCCTGTGGCAGTTCAGGCAAGCGACGACGATAACAGGCGAGTTCGTCAATACGCGCACCGCGTTGTTCAAGCTGACGCCTGATTGTCTGACGACCGCCCTCGCCTTTCACAATCAACACCCGTTCAGCACGAACGTCCTCCAAATCGGGCAATGCCAACAAGCCTTCACTGGTCATGGCAGGGCCGGGAGTCACCGCATCAATACCAAAATAAGCGAGCGCACCGGCTGTCGCATGGCCGATAGCATACCAGGTGATACCGACAGGCAGTTGGGGCCAGAACTGATCAATAAGATGCATACCAAACTGCACTGCATTCGTACTAATGAAAATCACGTGCTGGTAAAGGTCGAGTTCGAGCAACAAGCCGCGCTGCACTGGAGAAAGCTCCCGAATACCGTCAACACAAAGCAGAGGCAAGTGGAATGGCTCGAATCCAGCCACTCGCAACGCGTTACACAGTGCATCAGCACTTCCGCCCGCAGGCCGCGTTACCAATACGCGGCCCTGATTCGATCTAACCACCGTAGACCGCATCCAGAATTGCTGCGGCGCCCTGTGACAGTAGGTCTTCGGCGACACGCATGCCAAGCTGCTCCGCAGCCATCGGGTGATCGACCGCGTCCGCCCGCAAAATTTGCGTACCATCTGGCCGACCCACTAGCCCTCGCAGCCACAATTCCCCCGCCGCGTTGAGCTTGGCGTAGGCCGCGACGGGTACCTGACAACCACCTTCTAAGCGCCGGTTCAGCGCACGCTCGGCCAGCACACACCTTGCTGCCTGGTCATCGTGCAACGGCTGCAAAAGAGCCCGCGTTGCTGCATCATCTGTGCGCAGCTCGACTCCCAAAGCACCTTGACCACCTGCAGGCAGCGAGTGCTCCGGTTCAATACGCTGCGCAATGCGCGATCCAAAGCCAAGACGGAGAAGACCCGCACTCGCTAAAATGATGGCGTCGTATTCCGCTGCATCGAGTTTGCCTAGTCGTGTATTCACATTGCCGCGGAGAAACCTGATCTCAAGATCCGGACGGCGCTCACGCAGCTGACACTCACGGCGCAAGCTGGAAGTGCCCACGATACTGCCCGCAGGCAAAGAATGCAGCGTCCCAAATTTATTGCTAACAAATGCATCGGACGGGTCCTCTCGGGCGCAGATCACACCCAGCTCGAGCCCATCAGGAAACTCCATAGGAACATCCTTCATTGAATGCACGGCAATATCGGCACGCCCATCAAGCAAGGCTTCCTCTAATTCCTTGACGAATAGACCCTTGCCACCCACTTTTGCCAAGGGCACATCGAGCAACTGGTCACCACGAGATGTCACACCCAATAATTGCACCTCCAGACCCGGGTGAGCCCACAGGAGGGCTGTGCGAATCGACTCTGCCTGCCACAAGGCCAACGGGCTTTCACGGCTGGCAATGATGAGAGTTTTCGACATACTGTTCATCCTTTCTTTACCAGCTCACCATAATATCAGCCGCTCACTGGGTCAGCGACTCCAGGAGCACTGATGCAGCGCACAGCCGCCCACGTGAAATCGCGAGACGTACAAGGCAAATGCTAACGCCCTACCAAGGCCGATAGCATGTCCAGCGCGTACGATTGTTCCCCGGGGTCACTGAATTTCCAAAACAGCGGAATAGCGGAGCTGATATACTCCCGGCTCAATTCAACAGACACTGGAAAAATGGACGATAAAAAGGATACCAGTACGCTATGGGGTGGCCGCTTCAGCGAGCCAACCGATGCCTTCGTGCAGCGTTTCACCGCCTCGGTCGATTTTGATAAGCGTCTGGCGAACGAAGACATCGCTGGCTCTCTGGCGCACGCGCGCATGCTTTGCAATGTCGGCGTCCTGAGCGAGACAGAACTAGAGGCCATTGAAAAGGGGCTTGCCCAGGTGCAGCAGGAAATCGGCGACGGCAGCTTCAAGTGGTCAGTAGCGCTCGAAGACGTGCACATGAATATCGAGGCACGGCTGACCGAGCTGATTGGTAGCGCCGGCAAGAAACTGCACACCGGCCGCTCTCGCAATGACCAGATCGCTACCGACATACGATTGCACCTGCGATCAGCCATGGATTCCATCGCGTCGGAGCTCACTCGCCTGCAAAGTGGAATCGTTGAGCTGGCGGCGGCGAACACCGACACTATCATGCCGGGTTATACCCACCTGCAAAGTGCCCAACCCGTCGTATTCGGCCACCATCTGCTGGCTTGGAACGAGATGCTAGAACGGGACTACGGCCGCCTCATTGACTGCCGTACCCGTATGAACGAATCGCCTTTGGGCGCCGCCGCATTGGCAGGCACGAGCTATCCCATTGATCGCGAGCATACCGCCGCTGGGCTGGGTTTCAACAAGCCCACCGAGAATTCGTTAGACTCTGTTTCTGATCGAGACTTTGGTATTGAGTTTTGTGCATTCGCGGCGCTATTGATGACACACCTGTCGCGCATATCAGAAGAGCTGGTGCTGTGGGTATCCGCGCCATTTGATTTCATCGAGCTACCAGACCGATTCTGCACGGGCTCCTCTATCATGCCACAGAAGAAGAATCCCGATATCCCCGAACTCGTGCGGGGTAAGTCAGGACGCGTCAACGGCCACCTGGAAACCGGCCGCATTATCCGCGCCTAGGGCGTCGGGGAAAATTATTGCTATTGTTTGGCGGTCTACTGG
>JABSPW010000093.1 GCA_013214285.1 Halioglobus sp.
TCAATGCCAGTATGGAATCTCTCAGCGCTGTGATCAGCAAGTTGGAGTTACGCCTGACCACTGTGGACCAGCTGGAAGCACGCATTACAGGCTTGACCCAAAATCTGGACACCCTAGACGGTCTGACAACCGAACTGGAAGCTCGACAAACAGATACAGACGCACTGTCGACGCGCATTTCGGGGCTCACGACGAGTATCGAAAATCTGTCGGAGCTGACCGCAGATCTCGAGTCCCGACAGGCGTCTACCGACTATCTACAAGCGCAAGTCGACTCGCTCACTCGTGATCTCCAGTCCGCAAACACTGTGATAGCCGAACTGGAGTCTGGACGAAAGACGACAGAAGAACTCGAGGCACGTGTCGCAAAAATCACTCAAGATCTAGCACCGCTTATGGATTTGACGGCCCGATTGGAATCCACTGGCCCTAGTCTACTGGCCTCGGAGAACAAGCCGACTAGTGCAAAAGTCGCTCGTGCCCGAACCCAGCAGACCACGTTGACATCCACAGCCCTTCCCACTGCCGATGCTACCGCTGGGGCGGTGGCTATCGTTGAGCCCAAGTCCTTGGCCGAAACGACAGCCTCCTCGCCGGAACACACTGCGACGGTCGCGGCCCCAAATAACACCACATCTCCCCCTGCTGCTTCCATCAGCGCGCCGGACCATCACGGCTCAGTGGAAAAGCTTTATCAACAGAGTCGGCAAGGGCGGTCCTGGAAAATCAACCTGATTTCGTCGCCTTCCCGAGAGGATGCACTCAATTTTTCGAAAAAGGCTAAGTCAAAGGGCGTCAACACACAGTTAGAGGAGGTCTCAGTCAGGGGCACACCCTACTGGCGCGTGCAAATCACAGGCTTCAACTCCTATGATAAAGCACTGGCTCATTCCGAGGCTGTCAAGAACACACTTGGATTGGAGGAGACCTGGATCTTTAGAGGCTGACAGCTTGATACAAACATCCGCTATACTCTACCCGAGCCTGCCACAGCTATCATTGCAATGGAGCGTTGTGACGCACTGCGCTTTATGCACCTGACTGTAACGACATCGATTCCAAGTTTTTTGTAGACATCCGATGGTCGAGCTTGCAGGTCTTAGACGAATAACGATTCCGGCGGAGAAAACGTCCATGCGACAACCCCAATGCGGCGGCGCAGTTACAGAAACACCTACCGGCGAATGTGAGGAAGTTCGGTCCTGGGGTGCGCAGCAAGCAACTGGCCGAGCGTCGGCCGGTGTCCTCAAGAGGTTTCCGCACTAGGCGGTAATCCGAAGCCAAAAGACCAACCCAGCATGGTAGCCCAAGCCACTCCAGCCATGTGCATACGGGTTTCCATCTCCCACGATACACTAAAAACTTAGAGCAACATTAAATGCTCCTCCTCCCCATGGAGCGACAGCATCGATAAGCCGCAGAGCCCACTGCACTAGTGCATGCCAAGTGGCGTAAAGCCTCATTGCATTGACTCTCAAGAGTATCTGCGCTTACATCGGTGGCCATGCTCTACCACACGCTTGCAGACAAAAGAGCCGTGGGTCCATAACAGGCTATGACAAAGGAGATCTACATGCCCATCGATTTTTCCAATATTTTTTCTATCGCAGGCAAGACCGCGCTGGTCACCGGCGGCTCCCGAGGTATCGGCGAGATGATCGCCGCAGGCTTCCTTGCTAGCGGAGCCAAAGTTTATATAAGCTCGCGTAAAGGAGATATCTGCGACGCCACGGCAGCGCGACTCGCAGCACAATACAATGGCGAATGTATCTCTCTGCCTGCGGATCTGTCTACAATGGCCGGAATAGAATCACTCGCGGCCGAGATCGCGACCCACGAGACATCATTGGATATTCTGATAAACAATGCCGGTGCCTCGTGGGGCGCCCCTATAGATGAATTTCCCGAATCCGGCTGGGACAAGGTGATGGATACCAATGTAAAAGGCGTGTTTTTCCTCACGCAAAAACTGTTACCGGTGTTGCGTGCTGCAGGTGACAGTGAAGACCCTGCGCGTATCATTAATATAGGCTCCATTGACGGACTGCAGTCATCCGTCTTCAATGTGTTTAGCTACGGTGCCTCCAAGGCGGCGGTCCACCATCTGACCCGTTTCCTTGCACATCACCTGGTAAAAGACCATATCATATGCAATGCCATTGCACCCGGCCCCTACCCCACATGGATGCTCAGTACCGGCGTGGGCTTTGGTGGTGAAACCGAGGGAGTGGATTGGAACGCTGTTGGAGCCACCAACCCCAGTGGCAGGGTGGGAAGCCCCGAGGACATTGCCGGGCTGACGATATTTCTCTGCTCCCGCGCCGGCGCCTACATTGTGGGTGAGACGATCGCGTCGGACGGCGGCACCTTCAATACACGGTAATGGCCCGCATCGCTACTGGCAATTTTGCAGTCGCCTGCGTACCCTCGCGGATTGGGCAGGCGCTCCACGCAGGCGCTATCTCCGACTTTACAGAAACGGCCAAGCTCTCTATCGGTAGAACACCATTGCGCCATCGCTATCAGCACACTTATGCTGACGCACCACACCCACGCCACAGCCCATAACTCTGTGGCTATTAATGACACGGCGTGCTAAGAAGACTAGGCGCCTTCAGGGGCCTACACCACCAGCGCGACGCCACCGTACCAAGCACCAATACTACTAGCTGTAAAAAGGTCGGCTAGTAGTAAAAAGGTCGGCGCCAGTCGCCCCAAAGGCCCCAATCCAGCGGTGCATCCTCTTCTGCCATACTGAGATTAGACGCCGCCATGCTAGCCTCATTAACGTCGCGTTGCCGCAGACTGATGCGTTGATACTCCTGGTAGTCCTGTTCAGAGCCCGCATAGATGCACTGGCATTGGGTTGCGTCCGCGTAGATAAATACCGTACTGCCATCTTTTTCCGTGGGAAATAATTTACGCTGAGGCAAGCTCTTTACATGAGCGAGGCGCTCAGGCGTATCCGCCAGTTTCATCTGAAAGCCAGCCGCAGACAATTCTCGCTCTGTGTTGATGGCATCGCTGTTTTCGATCGAAGCGCAGCTGGCGAGCAGGCCCGCAGCCGCTAGGGTCAGGATCAATCTTTTCATGTTAGCCTCCAGTCAGTTACCAGATTGCGAACGTTCATTCTGCCATCGTATTTAGCCACACGCAAAGAGTCGCCACAACAGCCCAGACGATCGCTACCGTGCGAGGTAACAGTGGTAGACTGCGACCAATTGACGGGAGACCCTAGTATGTCAGTCCTCAAACACGATTGTCTCGGCAAATGCGCCATCCTCACCCTGAACAGGCCAGATTCACTGAATGCCATCAATACAGACATGCTGGACCATTTCGACACCTACCTCGACACAATAGAGAAAGATAGCAGTCGCGCTTTAATTATCACTGGCACGGGGCGAGGATTTTGTCCCGGCACCGATCTAAAACAACCTCCTGATGACCCCACAGCACGTATTCAACGCGCTCACGCCTTGATTAGGCGACTGATAGAGTTTCCCAAACTCAGTGTCGCTGCTATCAATGGGTTAGCTCTGGGTGGCGGCCTAGAGCTGGCACTTGGCTGTACCTTTCGCATTGCTGCACGGGAGGCGACACTTGGCCTGCCCGAAATCAAGATCGGTCTCATGCCCGCCTACGGAGGTACGGTTTTGTTGCCGCGCATCGTCGGTGAACAGCGCGCGTTGGACATGATGTTAAGTGGCGATGCCATCAATGCCGAGACCGCGCTCGAGATAGGACTGGTTAGCAGTCTGTGTGATCATCCGGATGAGGCGATACAACATGCACACGATTTTGCACAGAGATTTATCCGACACAGCCTGATACCACAACAAGCCATTCGCCAAGCCATACACAAAGGATCAGAGCTACCCTTGACGGCGGCACTTGCACACGAAAGCCATATCATGGACGCTGTTGCTGCCAGTGAAGACTGCGCCGAGGGCGTCATGTCTTTTATCCAGAGACGCAAACCCGTATGGAAAGATTGTTAATACACGGCAGTGGTGCGTTTGCACTGGCACCAACACACGCAATAACTATAGACTTGCCGACAGATTTTACCACTGTCGCCCCTCTTATCGCTCTCTCTGTTAACGTACGCCTAATCCGGCTTCATCGCTACACCGGTCCAGGCGTTCTTAAAAAAAAGATAAGAGAAAACAGGGTGGGCTCCTACCATATCGAATTGACTTAGCCACACTCATCATTAGCTTAAGGGAGAAGATCAGCTCTCAGCTCACGAAAAAAAGCTCTCATCGTTTCACTACTTCATATCACACCTGAAACACGCGCCACCAGAGTCTGTGAACAGAAACATATCGCCTATCAATAGTAAGGGTAAGGAAAAGTCAAGTTCGTAAAAATCAGAATCTGGCGACACCAGATGGTATGGGGCGCAGCTTTTCTCAGCCTTTTACAGATTGCCCGCAGACGGCTGCATAACGCGAGACGGCCATCGGTGTCTCAGCCGCATTTAAATAACGGTTATCGGAAGGAAAGGCTACCAGCATGCCACGCGACAGGTAAATCCTGATATCGAGGTTATGAAAATACAGGATTACGTCAACGTGACCATCATTAGTATAGAGCAGCACCGAGATATCACGATCCATTGAGCGCACCCGGCGTCGAGTAGGTGAATCCCAATACCCGTTGTCAGCATGCACACTGTATTTGCCACCCGTGACATACTCAAGGACGTCCGGAGGCTCCATTCAGTCAGCCCTCGACCAAAGTAGGGCAATATCTCCTCACGTCTAACTCCCCTAAGGGAACACGTTCTGTGATGCGCCGCTGATCCTGCAAAAATTAGCGGCTATCGAGGGCGATCGACTCGCCGACTTTCTGAATCCTGAGCGACCCCGGCCGTCTGCTTATCGAAATAGTCCGTCCTCCAAGCATGGGACGCCGCATCCAGATAATCCTCCAGCACCAAGATACCACGTGGCACCCAGTCCAGACTTGCAGCAACACCTTGGGGCAGATCTTGCACAAAAGACATCATTGCCTTTTTTGCGAAAGTGCGTTTGACAATCGCCAAACCGAGCATAGAGCGTCGCTAGCTGCTCAGTGACCTGAGGCTACCGAGCGACCATTCGGCCACAGCGATGTGTAAAGCACTTGCCGCTGTCCTAGTCACATGCGCTGTTTCGTGAAAGCATGGATCATGGTCCTAAACAACGTTAAGCAGTTGTATATGGTCTGTCAGCTTCGTGCTATAGAGGACGGTACCTTTTGAACCTGGACCGCCAACTCCTTGCATATAACAGCCAGTGCCGATTGGTAAAAGGCCTCCAGGTGCAGTTGTTCTACCAACGGTCCATCATAGTAATCCCAACCGCCGGGCTCCGAACTCTGTTTCCGTGGGATGTCAATTCGCGCGAGGCGTCTCTGGGCCATTATCGTGGTAATGTCCCGCTCCCGCGCGGGGTCGACGTCTGGATTAAGCTTCACGCGCCAGTGGCAATCTGGCACCTGGTTGGGCTGCTGCCTCGGCGGGCGATGGATGGGGCGGACTTGTACCCGTGGCTTGGTGGCGACCGCGGTCGCATCAAAGGCGGGATCCTCGATCTCATGGCACATTACGCGCACCGCCGCCTCAACCCGAGGCTCCGCCTCTAATAAGCCGCCACAGGGCTAGCAGCCATCCAGTAATCGATGGCAACCGCCTTGTAGGCTTCGCCACCGTGGTTCATCGCCAAAGCGGCATAGTCGATCCGGCTGTTAAACTGCACGGCCAACATGTACTCTCGCCCCAACCGGGCAAGCTGCGCGCGCGTCAGACCGATTATCGGATCATTCGTCATAGTGGTGACCTAGTATGAATAATACGATAAACGCAAGTGACTCCCGGAGCATCGCTAACACTAATCAAGGATTACATTATGCAACGTCTTTTGGAGGATAAGATTGCTATGGTGACAGGTGGGGGCAGCGGCATTGGCGCGGCCACCGCCAGCACGTTCCACCGGGACGGTGCAAAAGTAGTGATCGTCGATCGCAACGCAGAGGCAGCAGACGCGGTAGCTCGGGCTATACGGGCTAACGGCGGGGAGGCTATCGCGATACAGGCGGACGTCTCCAAGGAAGATCAGGTAATGGCTGCGATTGAAAACACCGTCGCGCATTTTGGTGCCTTACATATTGCATCAAATAACGCGGCTTATGGTGGCGGCTTCAAGACGGTTACGGCCTGGAACGAGCATGATTGGGACAGTGTGAATAACGTTACCCTGAAGGGTGTATGGCTGTGCCTCAAACATCAATTGCCGATTATGGAGCATACTGGCGGGGGCGCCATCGTCAACATAACCTCGGTCGGAGCTATACGCGGAGAAGCAAAAATGTCGCCCTACAGCGCTGCCAAAGGCGGTGTGATCGCGCTCACCAAAACTGTCGCGGCAGAGTATGCCCAAAGGGGCATCCGCGTCAATGCAATCGCCCCAGGCGGGATAAAAACATCTTCCATCGAGGCGTATTTCAACGCATTGCCCGAGGAACGAGAAGCGACCATCGCTACCCATGCTATGCGCCGGCTGGGAGAGCCGGAAGAAGTCGCCGATGCGGTGAGCTACCTGTTGAGCGATAGGGCATCCTTCATCACGGGTCATGTACTGAACGTGGACGGCGGCATGCTGGTCAACCCCCACAATCTATGAGTCTCATGTCAGCATAAAAGGGGCAATTTCTACGACTTCAACCGCGCAACCGCCTCAGCTGCATAATCGTCATTCACCGGATCTGCAGGCATGGGGAACGTAATGCGTGCACTCAGTTCGCCATAACGATCGCGATACACCGTATCGATTTCATCGTAGGTTCCGCGGGGTACAAACTGTTCAAGCATCGAGTCATTGAGTATCGCCGTCATCTTATCCCAATGCCCCGCACGGGCCATCTCCTGTAACTCGCGACCTTTGTCTTTCCAACCAAATAGTTCCAAGCTCGGCCAGTAGGCCGGGGTTGAATAAAGAAATGCTAGCAGACTGCGCATCCTTTCCCATTCCTGCATGACAGATTGTTCGTCTCTACCGGTAGCGGTAAGCGGACCGACAATCAGCCTAAAGTCTTTGCCTTCACGACCCGCTGACTCAAGCCCCGCTCGCACACGCGGTAGACAGATTTCTCGTATATAGCGCGGTGGCGAGTTGGTGGGATGGGTAATCATTCCGTCTGCCACACGGCCAACCATACGCGTCATTGCAGGACCGATAGCACCGGCCAGAATTGGGATGTTGGGATGATCGATAGGGCCGGGGTTAAAAAACGGCTGCAGGCGTGTAAAACGGTAGTGTTCCCCCGTGAAATTCAGCTTGTCGCCGGTCTGGAAGCTGTGGAATATCGCCTGAAGAGACTGGATATACTCGCGCAGCTGAGGTACCGGTGAGCCCCAACGCGCCGAATACCTGTCCTCTATGTTCTGCCTGATTTGCGTGCCCACACCCAACTCAAATCTCCCCCCCGACATCCTTTGTAGATCCCAACTGGCAACGGCCACCGTCATAGGACTGCGTGGAAAAGCCACTAACACACCAGTGCCCACAATCAACTCGCGGGTGGCCGCCAATGCCATAGCGGATAGCAACAAACCATCGTGTATCGCGTCGGGCACCTGTAGACCATCAAAACCCATGCTCTCGGCACGAGCCGCATAGTTACCGATTTCGTCGGGTCCCATCCTTTCGGGAGTAGCAGCAAAAACCTGAAACATCGCGCTATTCACCTCCGCGTGGCAGAGAACCTTGCGTAAAGGCATCCCCTATAACCTGCTTACCATCGAGACTGTGCAGTCTGCGACCGCAGGCGTGTACGATATTGCGGCTGTAAACCACCTGACCGACGTGCCTGCCAGTACAGAGCTCCAAGGCAGCCTCAGCCATCATCTCTATCGGCTCTAAAAGGTCTGGCCTGCGCTGAGCTATTCGCTCGACCCGCTCGCCAACCGTGGTTGGCACGATACTGGTAGGCGCCATGGCATTCACATATATGTTCTGCTCCACCAATTCATCTGCGAGCGCTTTAGTGTAACGGTTCAAAGCTGCTTTACTCGCACCATAGGCACCAATAGCATGCGCCATCGTTTTACTATCCGGGTAAGGTGGCTCCGGCTGTTCTGCCGTCCGGCTGGTAATATTCAGGCACCACCCTGCGCCCCGTTCACGCATGGCTGGCAACGCCTGCTGAAGCAGCTCGATCGGCACATTAACATTCATATCGAAGAGACTGTGACGTGTGGCCGTAGTGGTCAAGCTCGGCAGGTTGTAATCCGCCCGTGCGGCATTATTTACCAGCACATCCACAGCGCCAAAGGCTTCTCCGGCCCGCGCAAGCAGATCCGCCCTCGCTTCAGCATCTGTCAGGTCACAGACTACTGCGGCGGCCTGTCCCCCTGTCGCAACAATCCTTTCGACCGTTTCCTCCAGGGTCCCCTCCAGCTCACCATGCGCGCCGAGGCATGAAGCATTGACCACCACGGCTGCGCCCTCTGCAGCAAATCGCTGCGCGATCGCGCGTCCGATACCCCGACTGGCACCTGTCACGAGTGCTACACGCTGTTTCAATTCATTCACTGCACTGCCTCCGCCCATTAATATTGCCGGTAACGGCGCTGCACATGGCGATGACGCATAAAAATGCGCTCCACTCGCTCTTCTCTACTCACCTTGCGGGTTCGTTGCGGGAAAGCCGTTAGGATGTCATCAAAGGCCACTTTGCGTACACTGAGGGTAGGCCACTGTTCCTGCGGCGGCGGTGCGGCATAAGACCATCGCATGGTAAGAAAGCCATGATCCAGACCGCTGGTATCTACCCAGTTGGGCACCCCGGGATCACGCTGCGCAACCACCCAACGGTAGACTCCTTCCTCATCTGGCTCCAGCATGTGCGCGTTAAGGCTACTCTGGTAGCTCTCGAAATCTACGGATTCGCCCCAGAGATTAGAAACATGAAAGCCCATAAAGCTGGGCATCTCACTCAACTCACATTCAAGCAACAGGGCCTCGTGTCCTCCCAATCGAAATACTCCGCCAGAGTAAATATTCGTGCTTTGCCCGCCGCCTGTGGCAATACCGAGTGCATTGGGTGGATTCATATCATTGACCGGCATGAACTGTGGCTCGCCGTCCTGGGATAGCCCGGTCTCCGTCTTGCCGTAGGTTTCCAGTAACTGACTATAAAACACATTCCAGAAGCGCACTTGGTTTTTAGTCAGTTCTCCAACCCGGTCCATCAGGGCAATGGCACCCGCTGGATCAATGGCTGGCTTCGGCTCATGCTCACAGCCTATGCGAAGAATCTCCAAATCCAACACATCCTCGTTTTCCCAGTCGTGGAACAACTGCCGACAGCTGAGGAAACGCCCCACATGTTGTGTACCGTGGGCCTCTCGAATACCGAGCATAAAGTTTCCTGCATACCCTGTTGGCTTTTTCGGGGCGATAAGAATTTCAAACCAGCCATCTTCGTTGACCTGCAGCTCGTGACAGTCCAGCGTGCTGGTATTGATTCGGGTACCAGGAAGCAACTCCTGCAGTCCTCCAGAGTCTCCTGCATGACCGCTAGCCAGCTCGAAAATGACGTATTGTGGTGCGCGGGATCCAATGACAGGCTGCTCTCCACGCCAGTGGCAACTGTCTAACGCTTTACCCCGCAGCATATACGTATGGTTTCCATCAATTTCTGCGCCCAGATAGACCGCATCACTGTTGTCGATCGTAGACCGGTTCATGGGCTGGATCGAGCGGCGAAAGCGCGGGTAAAGCGGGTCTGCCAGTGCACGCTCAATGCTACCCAGTAAGAAGCCCAACACATAGCGGTAGCCCTCGGCGAGATTACGCTCGCTTGCAGGCGGAGGACACAGCGCAGGCGTATCAATCGCATCGCGTGCGGACTGCAGACTCTCGATCATACGGTCAAAGGCGGTACGCAGGTCCTTTTTCGTCGACTCGATAGTGTCAATTGGCATACTTACACTCCTTCGTGTCGCCATTCGTATCGGGGCTTTCCCATTGATACTCAGCGTAGAACTCAGACAGCTTTGCGCGAATATCGTCTGCGCTCAGCAGAAATTCTCCAAGACTGTACTCGAACTTGCTGTGATACCGCTTTTCAAGCTCTGAGCGAGTCGTCAGCCATACATGAAAGGGCTCAAGAAGCTCAATGCCGAGCGACTCATAAACCTTGTTTACGGTTTCCACAGGAGCAGCGATGAGATCCCGATAATCCACAACCACTTGCAGCGTTTGCGGATGGCGGCCAAGTCTCTCGCGCGGATGCGTGAAGTGTTCAAAGCACAGTTCCGACATTATATGCAGAGAAACGTTATAATCTCGCGACTGCCAGCCCTTAGCTTTCCAGCTCGCTTCCAACAGCTTCAGGCAGCTCGGTATACACTGGATAGGATCGCGCATCATGACTACAAATCTTGCGTCGGGAAAGGTGCCGATCAGCGCATCGATCCAGCCGCTCATAACGGGGTTCTTTGCAAGATGCGTCTTATCGTGGCCATTTAACAGTAGCTGGCGCTTTACCAGCTCCTTGTAATGATGCATCCAGCGCCTCCGCTTCTTGGGCATACGGTCTACGTGGAAAAAATCCAGGCTGTCCATCATAGGAATTTCCAGAGACCACTGCTGCGTTACAAACGCTCCTACCATGGCAAAGGCGTCTTCCTCCGCGTTCCATAGACTCATATTGTGGATGTGCCGGTAAGGGCCATAGGTCTTTTCATCCCAGGCAGCGAGTCGTCTATTGCAGTATCCGCCCAGCCATCGAGCATCCAGCCAACCCAAACCGCGAATCAGACGCTTTTGCAGCAGTGAGGGAAAGAACATTTCCCAATAGAGGAAATAACTGAATCGATCGCGATCGGCACTCATCAGGCGGTGCATCAGCGTCGTGCCGCTCCGGGCGTGCCCGACAATAAATATCGGCTGCCTTACTTGCTGCCTCCACAGTGCAGGAAACACCATATAATCTAGGACAAAACACGTTGAATGCACCAGCGTTCGAATAGGAACCCAAAGGCACAGTTTCGCCAGCATGGCGCTACGACCTCTCCAGTGCCTTAATCCCCAGACATGGCGCACCACCCGCCACCAATACTCAATATCGAAATACATAGCGCCCAACATAAATGAGACGAGCCGACTCGACAACTGCCTTGGCGTTGCAGGCACAGATTGGCTGGTTACGTTTTCTCAAGCGGTAGTCCTATGCAAACTCGTTAGCTGATCTCCCTATGGCGGCATACGTGCGCGATCGCCTGTCAGGCTATACCTTTGCACAGTCCTCATGCATAAATGTCCGATATTGCAGAAAAAACGCACTGATGCTAACTATAAAAAAAGCAACCGCCTATGAGACGAGGTTATCCGACGCTCTATTTGCTCATTCTGACCGGCACGACATTGACGACCGGCATGTCGACACATGGAGCCGCAGATAATCTGGCACTTGAGGAGGTAATGGTTACCGCACAACGGCGGACCGAGTCACTGCAGGATGTACCCATCTCCATTGTGGCGTTAGGACAACAGACACTGGAAATACGCGCCATCGATGAACTCGAGGATATAGGACTCGATATTCCCAATTTCACCGTCAATACTTTCCCCTCAGATTCGACAACCATTCGCCTGTTCATCAGGGGCATCGGGCAGAATGACGCCCAGATTACCCAAGACCCATCCGTTGCGCTGTATCTGGACGGCGTCTACATCGGTACCAGTGTTGCGGCGGGTTTTGAGGGCGTGGACGTGGAACGCATAGAAGTACTGCGTGGGCCGCAGGGCACGCTGTACGGCCGCAATGCAACGGGCGGGGCTGTAAACATCATCACGCGGCGCGCCAGCATCGATGGCATCGAATTTCGCCAGGATTTGACCGCTGGCAACCTCAACAAGTTACAGTCCAAAACCCTATTAAATATCCCACTGGGTAACTCTGTCGCTGCGAAAATCAACTATAACTACACAACACGTGATGGCATTGTAAAGAACCGGGGTCCAGGCGAGGACTTCATGAACGAAGACCGCAAAACGCTGGTCGCGGACCTGCGCTGGCTCGCTGGCTCGCTGGCGATGCAATCACTTTCGATTACCGCTTCGAGAACGCAACATTACATGATTCGGAGCCCTTCAACCAGATTTTGACTAACCCGGCGTTATCGACAGGCATCATCGCATCTTTGATTCAGTACAATGACGACTGGGGGCCTGACCGTCTTAACAAGGTTACCTCCGAACGCACAATTGTCTCTGCCGACCAGCATATTACTGCCCATAGCGCATGGCTTGACTGGGACATCAATAGTGCCGTGCGCATGGAGAGCATCAGTGCTTATCGGAAGGTAGATGGATTTTCACCGACAGATTTCTTGCCCACTGCGGTAACGTCTGACGGCGGCGCGCCAGTGCTCGGACTTTTTTACACAGACTTTAAACAGTGGTCTCAGGAGCTGCAACTCCAGGGTGAAACCAGGCACTGGGACTATGTCGCCGGTATTTACTACTATCAGGATAAAGCGTCCCAAAACAATACTGAGGGTGCAACCCTCGGCGTATGCTGTCTGACCAACGTTACAGACACCAGAAATTGGTCCGTGGCAGCCTATTCCCAAGCCACCTGGAACCCTGGCTGGCTGGAACGCCGCTGGTATTTCACTCTGGGCGCGCGCTACTCCTATGACGAGAGACAATCGGACCGCGATAACCAGGCGGCGCAGTCACCTTTTAGCGGTACCTACCATCAGGATTTTACCAATTTCAATCCCTCGTTAGTCGTGGCCTACACGATCACAGACGATATGAACATTTACGCTAAAGTGGAAAACGGTTATAAGTCGGGCGGCACCTCGCAGCGATCCGCCCGAGCAGAACTATTTGCACAAGGTTTTGATGAAGAGGAAATCGTCAGTTATGAATTGGGCTTGAAGGGACAACTATGGCAGGGACGCGCCCGCTATAACGCGGCGGCATTCTATATGGAAATCGACGGACTGCAAAATAGCATTCAGACTGACCCTGTCAGCCCTGGCGGCAGAGACTTTTTGCCGGCCGATGGGAATGATGTGTTCGGGATCGAGCTCGATGTCGATATAGTCATTATCGAGGGGCTGACCTACACATTGCGCTCGGGCTACCTGGATACGCAATTGGGCGAGAGCGCCCTGACCACTGACAGAGGACTGACAGAAATCTTGAGCGACAACTTACCCTACGCACCGAAGCACAGCGTCTTTACAGCGCTGGACTACAGGCGCCCACTGGGGCCGGGCGCGCTATCTGTGGACGTCAACCACGGTTGGCAGGACAACGTGGGAACCAGTGTGACCGCCCCAGGTAATTACATGGTGGATTCCTACGGATTACTGGGCGCTGGCATCAGTTGGTCGGAACTCAACTTATCGGGCATACCCGGCCAATTCCGACTGCTGCTGTGGGGCCGCAATCTGCTGGATAAGGACTACGGCCTCTCAGGTCAAACCGCGCTCCAGCCCCTAGGTGCAGACGAAACCCAGATTTTCGGTGCGCCTCGTACCTACGGCCTCACGGTATCCTATCTGTACTGATTACCCGCAGTTGGTTCCTCGGTATGCTAACCCCCCAAAGACTCAGCGATATCACTTGTCTATACTATCAGCCTGGCAAAGACACGAGGTAAGACACCATGCACGACATGATTATCCGCGGCGGACTCATCTACGATGGCACAGGAGCAGAGCCGCGCATGGCCGATGTTGCCATTGACGGCGACCGTATCAGTGCCGTCGGCGCCATCGCGGGACCGGCAAAAGAGGCGCTTGACGCCAGCGGCCATATCGTCACCCCGGGTTTCGTCGATATCCACACACATTTTGATGGCCAGGTAACCTGGGACCCCTACCTAGCGCCCTCTTCCTGCCACGGGGTGACCACCATTGTCACGGGCAACTGTGGGGTCGGCTTTGCGCCCTGCAAGCCGGACCAGCGCGACTGGCTGATCGGACTGATGGAAGGTGTTGAGGACATCCCGGGCACTGCCTTGCACGAGGGCATACAGTGGGATTGGGAGAGTTTTCCAGAATATCTCGATGCCCTGGAACACAGACCACTGGCTCTGGACGTTGCGACACAGGTGCCTCACGCCGCTGTGAGGGCCTATGTCATGGGCCAGCGCGGCGCGGACCATGCGACCGCCACCGCAGCAGAAATCAAGACAATGAGTCGGCTGGTCGCCGAGGGCATAGAGGCTGGCGCCTTGGGCTTCTCCACGTCACGCACGGAAAAACACACGGACTCTTCTGGCAAACTGACCCCAACCATCACCGCTCACGAGGACGAGCTTCTCGGTATTGCCAAGGCAGTCGGGGACACCGGCCATGGCGTGCTGCAGGGCATCTCCGACTTCTACCACTTCGATAAGGAATTTGATCTGTTCAAACGCATGGCAAAAGCGTCAGGGCGGCCCATTTCTCTCACGGTGGAACAGCAGGACGCCCGCCCCGAATGGTGGTTGCAATTGCTAAATGCGATCTCGGAAGCCCAAGCAGAGGGCATTCCTATGTACGGGCAGGTGCCACCCCGAGCCACCGGCCTGCTGCTCGGACTCACCGCTACCGCTAACCC
>JABSPW010000094.1 GCA_013214285.1 Halioglobus sp.
AAAAAGACTCACAGCCAATAGAACTACCTTGATGAACTTACTCATAGCGAAGACCTTCTGTTGAGTTAGCATTTCAGGTTGCTACACCACTGACAGCAACCCATTGGGTGGCACGCGTTAGGTCACTATTCTGTGCAGACCTGCTTGCTCAGGTCAAGTTATCTAAGTGCTGGATCAAATCGACGACTCGAGAGGAATAGCCCCATTCATTGTCATACCAATTGAGCACTCGGACATAGCGACCAGCGATAACGCCAGTAAAGCCAGCATCGTAAATGGAAGAATGCGAGTTGCCGATGATGTCGGTAGAGACAATGGGCTCTTCACTGTACTTCAGAATACCCATTAGCTCTGGTGACTCTGCCGCCTCGCGCACCGCCGTATTAACAGTATCTACCGTGACCGGCTGTGCCAATCGGACGAACAGGTCAACAACAGACCCATCCGGCACCGGCACACGAGATGCGATCCCGTGCAGCTTTCCATCTAACTGGGGCAGCACCTCTCCGACAGCCTTGGCAGCGCCCGTGGAGGTAGGAATGATATTCTCCGCGGCAGCTCGACTGCGGCGCCAGTCACTGTGCGGCACATCGGCCAAGCGTTGGTCGTTAGTATACGCGTGAACGGTATTGATGACGCCCTCTTCGATACCGAAAGAATCGTCCAGGACACGCGCCATGGGCGCCAGACAATTGGTAGTGCAGCTGGCATTGGAAATGATGCGATGATCAGGCAATAAGCCCTTGTCGTTCGCACCCAATACCACCGTGTAATCAACCGGATCCTTGCTGGGCACAGTGAGCACCACACGACCCGCACCGGCCTGAAGGTGATGCTGCAGCTGCTCCCGCTTGCGAAACATGCCTGTCGCCTCAACCACCACGTCTACACCTAACTCCGACCAGGGCAAATCACCCGGATCACTGATGCTCAACAACTTGACTCTGCCTTTGTCGGTGACAAAGTAATCGCCGTCGAGTCGCAGGTTCTTACCGAAAGGACCCATAACCGTGTCGTACGCCAAGAGATAGCGGAGCGTCTCATTATCAAACAAATCATTGATAGCGATAACGTCCAGCCCAGAATGTTCCTCAAGTATGCGGAACACGGAGCGCCCGATGCGACCAAAACCGTTAATCGCGATCTTCATTCACTAGACTCCTGCTCCAGAACGCCATAAAGACGCACAACATCCAACAAACTGGCCGCATGACCCAGGCTTTCATACCAACTGAGTGTCTTTATGGTGCGAGTCCCCGCTTTCACGGTTCCATTGATGTCGAACAGCAAGGCGTTGGAATTACCGATGACATCGGAAGAAACTATCGGATCCTCTGCGACAGCAATTACCCCATCAAGTGCCTGTGCCGCTTCACGCATCGCCTCGTTCACATCTCCAGCCGTCACGCCCGCATCTTCCATCACTAGATTCACGTCCAGAAGGCAACCCTCCTGCACCGGCACATTGAGAGCCCAGGTCATGACGCGTCCAGCAAAGACGGGCAATACACGATCTAACCAGAGCGACGCCTCGTGTGTATTGGGAATGACATTCTTGGCGGCGGACCGACTGCGCCGGAAATCACTGCCGGCGTAATCCTGCAGAGCCTGATCTGAGGTGAACGCATGCACCGTCGTCATACTGACGCACTCAATACTGAAGCGCTGGACAAGGCTATGCAGGAGCAGGCAAAGCGCTGTGGTCGTCGGCGAGCCCGCAGAGACCCTTGTGTCGCTGAGCTCGATGTCCGCAGCATTAATGGCCGGGACGACAATACGGTCGATCTCATCCAGCGGCAGGGTTCGCAGCACCACACGACGTGCCCCATTGGACAAATGGTCTTCTATGTGTTGGCAGCTGCGGAACTTCCCTGTGGCATCAATCACCGCATCGACGTCAAAGATATCCCACGGCATTTCAACCGGACGATCGATACGCATGAGGCGCGCTCTGAACCGGGGATTGACAAGAAAATTGCCTTGCAAGGTGTATAGCGCGGGATCCTGCACCTCGGCGCTGAGTAGGTAATGCAGAATATCGGGGTTACCAATGTCAGCAATCGCCACGACCTGAAGATCATCACTACGCGAGGCCAGCTCATAAATCTGACGGCCGATCTGACCAAAACCCATAAGACCCAGCCGGAGGGGCCGGCCCACCATCATTTTTTCATTCCTCTACCACCCCTATGACTTAGGCCTATACGCGCAGTATAGCCGGTCTGCCACACGACAGCCCCAGCGACGGGAACGAGGGGTTTATAACGACACGTGTGTCAGGTCTATGCCGTAAGCCTGAGGTTGCAGGCTCTTTTTGATAGTCAGCGCAGGTGCACCCGCTTGCGCAGGCTCCTCTTGCAAGTCCACGACCTGCGGCCTGGCGATCTTGTTCTTATTCGCATCGAGCAACAGCATGACTTTGGGTCGCAGACGCCGGGTACGGTATTCCGCAACGACCACGCCAACTTCACCCGAGGACAACTCGACTAGAGTGCCCGCAGGGTAAATGCCGATGGCCTGGATAAACGCTTCTACCAGCTCCGCCTGGAAATCCCGGTCTCTGGCGTTGTACAGGAGCTTGATGGCATCGCTGGGAGCGATGGCTTTAGCGTGCATGCGATTGCTGGTCAGCGCATCGTACGTATCAACGATTGCCGCGATACGTGCAAAGGCGGGAATATCCTCTCCAGACATGCCGTTGGGGTATCCCGACCCGTCATAGCGTTCGTGGTGGTGGGCCACCATATCGATCACATCACGGTTCATGACACCGCACTCGTCCAAAATATCCAAGCCGTGTCCGATGTGGCCCGCCATCTCAGCCGCCTCCTGCGTACTGAATTCCCGGTCAAGTCTCAGCAGTGCGGGGTCGATACGCAACTTGCCCACATCCATCAGGAGACAACCCATCGCCAGAGAGCGCAGATCCTGACGCGGCAGGCCGACCTGGCGGCCTAACGAAACCGACCACATCGAGGCACTCAGCGAGTGCTGGTACGTGTACTGGTCGTGCTGCTTCAGTCGGTTCACCCAGAGGCACGCATCCGGGTTGCGGCTGATACTGTCGACCACCGGCTCTACCGACTTGCGCAGCTTGATGACGTTCAACTTGTCCCCGGTGGTGACATTTTCGAAGATATCATCGATATCGAAAATAAGCGTATTCAACGCCTGCTGCGCCCGCGGGTGCTCCTCCTCCCACTTGCTATCGTCGCTGTAGGGTGTCAGTCGGCGACCGCGGAATATTTGCTCCATCGGCACCCGCGGCCGCTCTTTGGGTGCCGCCTTAGACGACTTCTGTTGCAATACCTTGCGTGTCCGTGCGGAACCCTCGACGGTCTGCAACGGCTTCGCCAAATGCACTTCGCGGCTGCGCCTGGAGTCGACAAAAACGGATTGGCAGTAGCGCTGCAACTTGGCAATATCCTCGGTGGTTTCGATTAGGAACCCTTGCGTGATAAACGGCGTTTCTAACCAGGGACGGTCAAGCGCACTGACATACATCCCGATATGCAGATCACTGGTCGATACTCTATGCGTTTGCAGCATGGTTGTTCGACACCCCCCTAATTCTCATACTTTCGTCATCTTATACATGCAAGTGACTGTTTGGTTTAGCTTTTTGTTGTTATCGTATGCCTGACACTAAGCAACCAGCGGCGCGATGTCCAGGGTAAAGTGGCGATATCTAGAGAAAATCGCGCATATTGCCCAAAATTCTCAGTGGCACCCGCAGCGGGCCACCTGTAGACAGCGAAAGGTGGCCTTGCCGGAAATACCTACAGCGGCCCCAGAGCCTTATAGGCCGTGGGATACAGCGTTTCTGTCCTGTGCTATATTCGGGCGGCAGCCCAATCAGGGGCCGCCGTCGCTATAGCCGGGCTAGAGATTCTTATGGTGCGCAGGATTTTCATCGTTTTCGCCCTGCTAGCGCTGCTGCCAATCGGTCTAACCCTGGTGCTGCTGGCCGCAGGCACTATCGACCGCAGCAGCGTACGCATGGTACTGAACGTTATGACAGGCCTATCCGGCCCTGCCGCCGAGGAGACGTTGCTGCGCCAGCGGTATGCGGTGCCCGACGGCTTTGTCCTTAATCTGTACGAAGATGATTTACCCGGCGCCCGGTTTCTGCATGTAACGCCTTCTGGGGACCTGCTTGTCAGCCGACCCCACAAGGGCGACATCGTACTGTTAAAACGGGATCAGGACGGCGACGGAAAGCCCGATGGCCGCGTTACACTGCTGTCCAGTCTGCGGCGGCCGCTGGGACTCGATATCCATGATGACTGGCTGTATGTCGCCGAATCCAACCGCATCATACGTGTTCCTTTCGACAGTGCGTTGGGCCTGGTCGCAGGCAACCTGCACGTATTGGTGGCGGGGCTCACGGACAATGGCAACCACTGGTCTAAAACTCTGCGTGTCGGGCCCGATGACAAACTCTACCTGGCCCAGGGCTCGACCTGCAATATTTGTGAGGAGGATGATCCTCGACGGGCGACCATAATGCGGTTTGAACTGGATGGCAGCGGCGGCGAGATCATCGCAACCGGTCTGCGCAACAGCGTCGGCTTCGACTGGGCGCCCTGGGACGACGCTCTGTTCGCGACAGAAAATGGGCGCGACTTGCTCGGGGATGACACTCCCCCCTGCGAATTGAATCGGATAACAGCCGGACGCTTCTATGGCTGGCCCTATTTCTACGGCGAGAATGTTGCGGACGCTGCTATGGAGCCAGATCCGCTTGCCGCACAGAGGCAGCCGACCGCCCCCGTGCATGGCTTTCGCGCACATAATGCGCCTCTGGGTATGACATTCCTGCGTTGGGACAAGCGGCCAACTGCCTACAAAAACAGCGCTCTTGTGGCGCTGCATGGCTCCTGGAACCGCAGTTCTCCCGACGGCTACAAGGTGGTGTCTCTGCACTGGACCCAAGCGGGTATTGAAGAAAAGGATTTCCTCAGCGGCTTTCTCCAGGACGGCAATATCAGCGGGCGCCCGGTGGATGTTACTGAGGGCACGGACGGCACCATTTACATATCGGACGACTACGCCGGCGCAATTTACAGCGTGCACTACGGCGTGCCTGATCAGGGGGGCGAGGCACTCACCCTGCCGTCAACGTTATCGACTAAATCGCTGGACGAGACGCCGCCAAGCTGGCTCGCCGGCGCTGACCGGGCAGCCATGGCAGACAATGGTGCAGCTCTCTATGCGCAGCACGCGTGCCGCAGCTGTCATGAAGAAGGCAACAACCCAGCACGCCTTGAAGGGCTAGAGAAGCGCCTGGGCTACCAGGCCGTTGTTGATTTGCTGGCCACCCCGCCTGCACCTATGCCTCTTTTCCCATTAAGCGAAACCCAACGGCGTGAGCTTGCGGTCTACCTGTTAGACGCCCGCGGTAGATAGCATGCTGCAATACCTCCCCAATAGCCTGACGTGCATGCGCCTATTGCTTGCTGTTCCATTAAGCGTAATGATCCTGCGCAGTGACTTCAACGCTGCACTGATCATAGGTATGATCGCGGGGGCTACAGACATTCTTGATGGTTTTTTCGCACGGCGCCTGGGCGCAATGTCTCGCTTCGGGGCGGCTCTAGACCCGATTGCCGACAAAGTTTTGATCATGGCTATTTTTATCTGTCTTGCAGCCATAGCGCTGGTCCCCTGGTACCTGACTGTTGCAGTCATCTTACGCGACCTCATCATCGTGGCCGGTGCTGCCTGCTACCACCGCCTCATTGGTCCCTTCGAATTCGAGGCGACTCGCCTGAGCAAGGCAAATATGTTCATACAGATCAGCTTTTGCGTAATGATTCTGCTCATGCAAATCGTGGATTGGATACCCAATATCGCAATTCTGATCGGCATCGTCGCGGTTCTATTCATCGCGGCTGCCAGCGGATTCGACTATGTGATGTCCTGGACAATCAAGGCACTACAGTCGAGCAAAAACAAGACATCAACCAACTCAGATATTGACTAGCAGCATACCCGTGAGCACCGAGTTACACGTACTGACGTACAACATCCATAAGGGGTATTGCAGCGGCAACCGCCGCTTCGTACTCGACTCGATGCGAGCAAGGATCGCGGAAACTGGCGCAGATATCGTGTTCCTGCAGGAAATTCAGGGCACCGCTATCAAGAGTCAGTCCAAACGACGTCGCTTCTCCTATCCCGATCAACCACACTTCGAATATCTCGCCAACGAGGCCTGGCCGCACTATGCGTATGGGCGCAACGCGATCTACCGCAAGGGTGACCACGGCAATGCCATCCTGAGCATGTATCCCTTTGTCAGCTGGGAGAATATCGACATTTCGATCTTCCCACGCAGCAGCCGCAGCATCTTACATGGGGTCATCGAACTTCCATTACGGGCGACACGATTACACACCCTCTGTGTACACCTGGGTTTGTTGGAGCAAGAGCGCCGGGAGCAACTGCAGGTGCTTACGGACCGAATCAACAGCCACGTACCACGGGACGAGCCCATGATCATCGCGGGGGACTTCAACGATTGGCGTCGTAGGGCCGAACAGCATCTGCATGCGGACCTGGGCCTGAAGGAGCTATTTGTCCAGATGCGCGGGCGCCATGCCCTGACTTTCCCGGTAAAACGCCCTATGCTGCCAGTAGACAGGATTTATTATCGCGGCCTGCAACCCTCAGAATGCCAGCGCTTGAATACAGGGCAATGGCGGGACCTGTCAGATCACGCCGCCCTGTTGGGCGTATTCCACGTTTAAACCTGCAGGTTTGCCGCTGCAGGTCTGTGTCTTGCCGACGAGGGCCCCAGGCGCTATCTTTCCAACTTCAATCCCTAATTGAGTGGGCGCATGAAAGTAAGTGAGGTAGTAACAACCCTGGCAGAAGCGCCGGCTCTCCTGCGTATTGCCAAAGAAATAAAGCCAAAGCCCACGACACACTGCGACTCTTTCGCTGCCCGGGTAGAAGGCGTGGCACAGCGGTTTCCCGACCGCAAGGCAGTTATTTTCGAGGACAGATCGCTCACCTGGAGCGAACTTAACGCAGCAGCGAACCGCTGCGCAGCAGCCCTTAAAACGCGGGGTCTGAGGCGGGGCGATACGGTAAGCATTGTCATGGAAAACCGTATTGAGTTCCTGACCGTTCTGCTTGCCGTCAATAAACTCGGCGCTATTTCCGCTCTGATCAATACCAATCTGACAGGCCGGGCGCTGACGCACTGCATCAGTATTACAGATTCATCCATGTGTATTTTCGGTGAAGAACGCTGTGCTGCGGTTCACGACGTGCAAGATGCCGAAGAACTGACGGCCATCAACCATTGGCTATTTGTTCGAGACCTTGGGCCGGCCGAATGCCCTCAATGGGCCACTGTATTGACATACGATTCGGGCAGCGCCGACAACCCTGGACAGACAAGGCAGAATACCATCGGCAATACAGCGCTCTACATATTCACATCGGGGACAACCGGGTTGCCCAAGGCCTCCGTCATCTCAAATCGCCGTTTCCTAACCGCAGCAGCGCTATCTTACCTGGGTGGCATAAAGTGCTGCGAGACAGATTGCATCTACCTCTGCCTACCTCTATATCACGGCACAGGCCTATTCCTGGGAGTGGGCGCAGCCTTCGCCACTGGAGCGTGCATGTTCATAAGGCGTAGGTTCTCGGCCTCGAATTTTTTGCGCGATACCCGCGAACACAAAACGACTTGTTTCATATACATCGGTGAGCTGTGCCGTTACCTGCTAAATATCCCGCAACAGTTGGATGACAGCATAAATCCCATAAGGTCCATGATGGGCAATGGCCTGCGACCGGATGTATGGCATGAGTTCAAAAAACGCTTTGGCATTCATCGTATCGCCGAGTTTTACGGCTCCAGCGAGGGAAATGTTGCCTTTGTCAACATGTTAAACAAGGACTGTACGGTGGGCACTACAACCATCCCATTGGCACTTGTGCGTTACGACGTTGAAACAGACGAGATTGTCCGGGATGAAAAGGGGCGGTTGATTCGCGTGACCGATGGAGAGCCGGGCCTACTATTGGGACAGATCACCCCCAAGACTGTTTTTGAAGGCTATACCAGCAAGGAAGCGACAGAACAAAAAGTCCTGCGCGATGCATTCGAAGATGGCGATGCCTGGTTCAATACGGGCGATCTGATGAAAACCATCAATGTCGGGTTTGCGCTGGGTCTGCCGCACTACCAATTCGTGGACCGGGTCGGCGATACCTTCCGCTGGAAGTCAGAGAATGTCTCGACCAATGAGGTTGGCGAAGTCATCAACGGACACCCTCAGGTATCTTTCTGCAATGTGTATGGCGTGGAAATCCCGCGGGCGGATGGGCGCGCCGGCATGGCGGCGCTGGTCCTAGCAGAAGGCATAGAATCGCTGGATACACACAGCTTTTCGCTGCATATTCGCAAGAACCTGCCCGCCTATGCGCGTCCGGTATTTCTGCGAATCCAGCGCGATCTGGACACAACTGGCACATTCAAGCTAGTCAAAGGCGCTTTAAGAAAACAGGCATATGACCTGCAGCAGGTGGATGACCCGTTATTTGTGCTCAAGCCTCGCAGCGAGAACTATGAGCCGCTAGATAAAGCGTTCTTGGCAATCTTGAATGCTGGCGACGCCGGCTACTGACCGCATCAAGCGCCTGCGCCCGGCGGAAACTGCGCCAGAATGGCTTGCGCTACCTCGCGGCGATATTGCGCAGCCTCCGGTGTTTCAGGCTGGTACCTCAGGTCGGCATGAAAACTGGCCCGCCACTTTTGCTGCAGCACAATCGGATCAATCATATTGACGTACAGCGTACCCCGCAACCACTCCGCCTCGCCCGAGTCTACCGGCGTAATGGAGTCATCCTTATAGAGAAAACGCCAACTCAAAAACAGATCAGCATCCGTATTCTCCATCACCACCTCGAACCCACGCCGCATCAATTCGTCCCTCAATGCACCGTTAATACGACTGATTTGCTCATCGGAAAGAAACATCGTGGCCACGGTATCAACGTCAACAGGCTGTATCGCGATCGTCTGCACATGACTGAAATCGTAGGCTCGATCGTACTCGACGCTAACAAGCGAGTCGGACGGCATATTGGTACATGCCTGGAGCACAAAGCAAGCGATGGCCACAACCATCCACCGGGATAGTTCCATGAAAAACCCTCCAATACTCTCTTGGCCATTGCATGCGCGTCTGGTCACAGTCACCCAAACAAACGACAACAGCCGCAATGACCCGCTGAGTTCGCTACCTTACACCCTTTGAATTGTGAATTCGCCTGTCTTCACACCCGCAGTCGCACGCTCAGCGCTCGACGAAGGCTCGCTCGATTACATAGTGGGCGGCCTCACCGTGGCGCGCTTCGTTAAAACCCAGACTGTCGAGATGTGCGCAAACATCCTTCAACATGCTGGGGCTACCACAAATCATGAAGCGATCTGTGGCCGGGTCGATCGGCGGCAGGCCAACATCAGTCGCGAGCTTACCCATGCGTAACAGGTCTGTTAGCCGGCCGTTATTCTCAAATTTTTCCCGCGTCACAGTGGGATAGTAAACGAGTTTGTCACGCACCGCCTGTCCGAAATATTCATGCTGTGGCAGGTGTTCGGTAATCAGTTCGCGGTAGGCCAGCTCCTCGGTGTAGCGACAACCATGCGTCAGTACGACCCGGTCGTAGTGCTCATAGATTTCCGGGTCACGAATAATACTAAGAAAAGGTGCCAGGCCCGTTCCCGTTGCAATCAGGTACAGGTGCTTGCCCGGGAGCAAGTGATCATCTATTAAAGTGCCTGTTGACTTGTTATTGACCAGCACGGTGTCACCCACTGCGATATCCTGCAGCTTGGAGGTCAGCGGCCCATCTGCGACCTTGATGCTGAAGAATTCCAGCTCATCCTCATAGTTCGCACTGGCCATACTGTAGGCCCGCATCAGAGGCCTGCCCTTGTGCTCCAGGCCGATCATGGTGAAATGGCCATTCTTGAAGCGAAAGCCAGGATCACGCGTCGTTTTAAAGCTGAACAGGCGATCGGTCCAGTGGTGCACGGCCGTCACCTCCTCCCTAAGTAACTCTGTCATGTTGTGGTCCCCCCGTAGCACCATCACGCGGTAGAATAGCCGCTGGCTGGAAATAGGTAAAACAGATATAATCCATATTGTTTATTGGTTTTTTAGATATACTACTTTGCGTTACACCCTACGCCAGCTCGAGGTCTTTCTCGCCACCGCACGCCACTCGAATGTGACTCGGGCAGCCGAGGAGTTGGCCATGTCCCAGTCTGCTGCAAGCGGTGCGCTGGCCGAACTGGAGAATCAATTCGAGGTCAAGCTCTTCGACCGTCGAGGCAAACGACTGCACCTCAGCGAACTGGGTCAACAACTGCGGGCTGAGGCTCAACAACTGCTGGACCAGGCACAGGCCCTCGAGCAGGCCCTCGCCGGAGAGGATATCGTTGGCGGATTGAGTATCGGCGCCACGCTGACGATCGGCAACTACGTCGCAGTCAACATGATTGCTGATTTCAGGCGCTTGCACCCGATGGCGAACATTGCCTTACAGGTGGCCAACACTGAAACGATCGCCAAACGTGTTGCCGAATTCGACCTTGACATGGGGCTGATTGAGGGCGAGCTGCACCATCCTGAGCTGACTATTCAGCACTGGCGACAGGACGAATTGGTAGTATTCGCCGCGCCTGACCACTACCTCGCCGAGGCAGAAGCACTGTCAGACCAGCAGCTTTTGACCCAGCGCTGGATTGTGCGCGAGCAGGGTTCAGGCACACGACAGGCATTCGATCGCGCTATGCACGGTATTTTACCAGACCTCTACATCGCCATGGCATTGCAACACACCGAGGCGATCAAACGCGCGGTGGAAGCCGGGCTCGGGATCGGTTGTCTGTCACGCATCTGTTTAGCCGACGCTTTTAAGCGCGGTACCCTTGTGCCCCTGCCTGTGAATGACCGGGACTTCTGCCGCGAATGGTATCTGATCACCCACAGAGACAAATTCCACAGTGCCGCACTGCAAGAATGGTTGACACTGTGCCGAGAGCGCTGGTCAGCTTAGTATCGCAGCACCCGGATGTTTATCTCTGTGCACCTTGCCGTTAGACTGAGGCCTGCATTTCCCCCAGACCAATAAGGCAAAACCATGAAGACACGTGCAGCTGTCGCCTTCGAGGCGGGTAAACCTCTCGAGATCGTCGAGGTCGACCTTGATGGCCCTCGCGCCGGCGAAGTCCTGGTTGAAATTAAGGCGACGGGCATCTGTCACACGGACGCCTTCACCCTATCTGGCGACGACCCCGAGGGGGCGTTCCCCGCGATTCTTGGTCACGAGGGTGCCGGGATCGTGCAGGAAGTAGGCACAGGGGTTACCTCGCTAAAGCCCGGTGACCATGTTATCCCTTTATACACGCCCGAGTGCCGCGAGTGCGATTACTGCTTACACCCCAAAACCAATCTCTGCCAAGCGATTCGGACCACCCAGGGACAAGGTGTCATGCCGGATGGCTCTAGCAGGTTCTCCCTGGATGGTACACCCATCCTCCACTACATGGGGTGCTCGACTTTTTCCAATTACACCGTGCTTCCAGACATTGCGCTAGCCAGGGTGCGCGAGGATGCGCCTTTCGATAAAATCTGTTACATCGGCTGCGGTGTCACTACCGGCATCGGTGCGGTGACTTTCACCATGAAAGTGGAGTCCGGTGCGTCCGTCGCAGTATTTGGCCTCGGCGGGATAGGACTGAATGTTATTCAAGGTGCGAAGATGGTTGGCGCAGGGCGCATCATCGGCATCGACAGCAATCCGGCCAAGGAAGCCATGGGCCGACGGTTTGGCATGACAGACTTCGTTAACCCGACGGCTGTAGATGATGTGGTTGACCATTTGGTGGAGATGACAGGCGGCGGCCTGGATTACAGTTTCGAGTGTATCGGCAACGTAGAGGTGATGCGCCAAGCGCTGGAGTGCTGTCATAAGGGTTGGGGACAGAGTTGTATTATCGGTGTTGCAGGCGCGGGTCAAGAAATTGCTACGCGCCCATTCCAACTGGTCACGGGACGCTCCTGGCACGGTACCGCCTTTGGCGGCGCCCGTGGCCGCACCGACGTACCCAAGATTGTTGACTGGTACATGGAACATCGAATCAATATCGACGACCTCATCACGCACACTATGCCACTGGAGGACATCAACACGGCGTTCGATCTGATGCACAAGGGTGAGAGCATCCGCTCGGTGGTTCTCTTCTAGCGGTGGATGGAGCCATGAAACAGATTGCGGAGAACAAATCTTTCGGCGGGCGCCAACTTCGTTTTTCACATCGTTCGGAGGCGGTAAACAGCGACATGACACTCTCTGTTTACCTGCCCCCCGACGCGCAGCAAGGCCGGGTGCCTGTGCTTTACTGGCTATCAGGATTGACCTGCACCGACGAAAACTTTGTTCATAAGGCCTCTGCACAGCGGTACGCAGCGGCCCATGGCGTGGCAATCGTATGTCCCGACACCAGCCCTCGCGGTGAGGGGGTGCCGGATGATCCAGACGGCGCATACGATTTTGGGCTGGGAGCCGGTTTTTATGTCAACGCGACCCAATCTCCGTGGTCAACACACTATCTTATGTACGATTACGTGGTGAACGAACTGCCCCCGCTAATCACTGCAGCGCTGCCGCTGGACGGTGATCGCGCTGGCATCTTCGGACATTCGATGGGAGGGCATGGGGCAATGACCATTGCCCTGAAAAACCCGTTGAAGTACCGCTCGGTCTCTGCTTTTGCGCCGATCTGTTCTCCCATCAGCTGCCCCTGGGGCCACAAGGCGCTGGGCAACTATATCGGCGAGGATCAGCGGGCATGGAAACAATACGATACCACCGAGTTGGTGCGAATTGCCCAACGGCATTTACCGATTCTGGTAGATCAGGGAGAAGCAGACAACTTTCTCGATGAGCAATTGAAGACCGCGTTGCTGGAACAGGCCAGCGCTGAGGCGGACTATCCGATGACGATTCGCCGGCAACCTGGCTACGACCACAGTTACTTTTTTGTTGCGACCTTTATCGGCGATCACATCGATTTTCACGCGCAACACGTTTGAGTGCTGGTGCAGTAGCCAGTATAAACGTCGGATTGCAGTGCCACCAACTCGACAGGTGCACTGCGAGGCACAATCTGCACAGGGGTGGCGACCAATTATCGACGATGGCCGAAATGACCCCAATCAAATCGACGGAACCGGTCGCGGCATTGGGTGCGTGTCGCACCTGTTCCGGGCGCGCTCAACAGGCGTTTCATACCATTCCGCGAAGAAGGTTGGGTCGATCGCACACGGATACCAACGTTGCACTATCTCTGGGATACGCTTGCACCCGATTGCGGGTGGGTAATCGCACGAATTTGCTCTACACTGACAGCGTGTCGTCGGCCGTGCCCGGCGGCTGACCAATCTGGGCATACAGAGAGCGTAATCATGCCAAACCCGTATTTCAGCCGCAGGGACTTTCTGCACCGCGCTATTCTGGCAGGCCTGTTCAGTAGTCTACCGGTTTCCGTGCTGGCACAAATCATCACACGAACACCGCCGAAGAGCCCCTTTGGCAGCAATTCGACGGCAGAGGACGTCACAGAGGGTCTGAACCTGAGCGGACTCACCTTCGCCATAACCGGGGCCAATTCAGGCTTGGGCTTTGAAACCATGCGCGTCGTCGCGCTGCGCGGCGCGCACGTTATCGGGATTGCACGTACACAGGAAAAGGCGGATAAAGCCTGCGCGAGCGTCCAGGGCGAAACCACACCTATGTTCCTCGATCTGGCGGATTGGGATTCCGTCGTGCGCTGTGCAGAACAAATCCGAGCCCTGAACATCCCCCTCGATGGGTTGATTACCAACGCAGGCATCATGGCCCTGCCTGAGCTGGAGCTAGTCAACGGTGTAGAGAGGCAATTCGCCGTCAATCACCTTGGACACTTTATTCTTATCAACCAGCTGCGTGAGCCGATTCTGGCTGCGCCACAAGGGCGTTTCGTGATGCTCAGTTCCCGAGCCCACCGGCGCGCTGACAACGGCATCGAGTTTGACAATCTCGATGGCAGTCAACACTACGACCCCTGGAATGCCTATGGTGTCTCGAAGCTGGCAAATGCGCTATGCGCGCGCGAGCTAGCAGCACAAATCTCCCACACCAACGCCACAGCCAATAGCGTCCACCCCGGGGTTATCGCGACCAATCTAACCAAGAATCTGCCTGCCTGGCAGCAGTGGGGCGCGAAGTATCTGGGCTGGATGTTCCTAAAAGATGTGGCGGAAGGCGCGGCTACACAAACTTATGTGGCCACAAGTCCCGACCTGGTTGATGTCCGGGGCTTTTATTTCGCGGACTGCAATGTGGCTGACGGCACACCGTACATGAAGGATGACGCCCTGGCGGCTAAGCTCTGGACAGTATCGGAGGGTCTTACCAAAGATTTCCTGCCTCCTGCACACCGTGCCTAGCCCGAGTTCAAACGCTGCAGCT
>JABSPW010000095.1 GCA_013214285.1 Halioglobus sp.
AACTGATATTGGGTGGTGCCCGCTCCGGTAAAAGTAATCTCGCGGAACAGCGTGCCAGTGGCAGTGGTCTTGCGCTTTGGTATGTTGCCACCGCCACCGCGGGTGACGACGAAATGGCGGAGCGTATTCGGCACCATCAGGGGCGACGGGGTGATGACTGGCAGCTTGTTGAAGCGCCGATCGAGCTCGGGGCTGCTTTGCAGGGTGTTCAGGCACCCGAACGCTGTGTGGTGGTTGACTGTTTGACATTGTGGTTGAGCAACTGCCTTCACCAGGGTTGTTGGCATGAGCAGCGTGCCTTGCTTTTCCAGGCGTTATCCCAGTCATCGGGCCACACCGTACTCGTCAGTAACGAAACCGGCCTAGGTGTGGTACCGATGGGTGCATTGTCGCGCCAGTTTGTCGACGAAGCGGGGTTCTTGCATCAACAAGTTGCCGAATGCTGCCAGCAGGTGACCTTGACCGTTGCGGGTCTGCCAGTGCTGCTGAAGTCGTCGGGAGGAAATTGATGTGATGTGGTGGCAAGAAGCCGTGCAGGCACCGTCCGAAGCCGTCATGGACTGTGCCCGGGAACGCCAGCTGACGTTGACCAAACCGCCGGGCTCACTGGGCCTGGTGGAGTCTCTAGCGGTTGCTTTTGCCGGCTGGCAGAACAGCTCGGCCCCGCGTGTGGACAGGGTCGAGATTTGCGTATTTGCTGCGGACCACGGTGTCGCCGAGGAGGGGGTGTCGGCCTTTCCGCAGGACGTTACACAGCAGATGATACACAACTTTGCGACAGGTGGTGCCGCAATTACCGTATTGGCTGAGGATCTGGGCGCCTCTTTCAGGGTGGTGAGTCTCGGTACAGTAGCACCCGTGGCACCCATGGCCGGGTTAATAGTGCAGCAGTTGGCGCCGGGTACGGCTAATTTTTGTTACCGGCCTGCGATGAGTGTTGAGCTGTTATCGAGTGCGCTTGACTGCGGTGCGGCGCATGCTCCGCGCAAAGCGGATCTTTTCATCGGCGGAGAAATGGGCATCGGTAATACGACCTCCGCTGCGGCACTGACAAGCGCGTTGCTGGGTATACCGCCGGAGGAAACCGTGGGTCGTGGCACCGGCGTAGACGAAGCCGGCACTCGACTTAAATGTCACGTGGTGACTCGCGCGCTGGATCAGCACCTCTGCGATGAGCCAGGCGAGCTGGAGCTCTTGCGGCGGCTCGGCGGGCTGGAAATCGCAGCGCTGTGCGGCGCCTATATCGCGGCTGCACAGCGCGGCATCCCTTCGCTGGTGGATGGTTACATTTGTACGGCGGCGGCACTGATTGCTTGTCGTCTCAATAGGGGCGTGCGCGAGTGGCTGTGCTTTGCTCACCGGTCGGCAGAGCCGGGACACGGGCATTTATTGCGAGCGCTTGAAGCACTGCCGCTGTTGGATGCGGGCCTGTGCCTGGGTGAGGGGAGCGGGGCGGCGATTGCTGTGCCGATCCTGCGCAGCGCATGCATTTTACACAACAACATGGCGACATTTGCCGAGGCCGGTGTGTCCACCGGGGAGGTGGACTCGTGAGCCTGTCTGCGCGGCTCAAGTCGCAGGGGCAGGCTTTCCTGCTGGCGCTGCGTTTTCTGACCATGCTACCGGTGCCGCGAGGTGTTCCCAATGACGACCTTACCGCAGGTCGTTCGCTGCTTTGGTACCCGGCAGTGGGTCTGCTACTTGGACTGTTGTTACTGCTTGTCAATCGAAGTTTGGCGCTACCCTTTTATCTGCAGGCAGCTGTCCTGCTGGCATTCTGGGTTGTGTTGACGGGCGGCCTGCACCTGGACGGCCTGGCCGACTGTGCTGACGCCTGGGTCGGTGGCCTGGGTGATCGGGAGAAGACGCTACAGCTGCTGCAGGACCCACTGGCGGGCAGCGTGGCGGTGGTATCCCTGGTCATTCTCTTACTGCTAAAGTGCCTGTCTCTCGCGGCGCTGATCGAGTGGGGTCAGTCGGCTTGGCTGTGGGCGGTGCCTCTGCTCGGGAGAGCCTCCCTGCTAGTGTTATTCCTGTCGACACCCTACGTCAGGCCGGGCGGACTGGGAGCTGTGCTGGCGCGGCAATTGTCTGCCTCGGGAGCGCGGCGAGTTCTGATCGTCACCGCGATCGGGACACTGTTTTTTCTGCCTTTGCCGCAGTGGGTCGCAATGTGGTTGGTGATGCTGGTGCTTGTTTTTTTCGTACGCCGGGCGACTCTGCGTCGTCTCAATGGTTTTACTGGTGATGTTGCGGGGGCGCAGGTCGAGCTTGTGGAAACAGGCCTGTTACTGGCTCTGGCATTCCCCACGCTGACATGACCGGGCTGAGCATACTGGCGGCGTTGCTCCTCGATAGGATGTTGGGTGAAGCGCGACACGGTCATCCGCTGGTGTTTTTTGGCGCAGCGGCGAAGCGTATCGAGTCTGTTTGTGATAGGTCGCGCGTGCAAGGCGCAGTCGCCTGGTGCGTGCTCGTGTTGGTGCCGACAGGATTGCTGGCGAGCCTGCAGTCGCACCTTGGTGGCCCTGCAGTCGCGCTGTTGGGGGTTATTGTGCTGTATTTTTGCCTGGGCATGCGCAGCTTGGAAGAGCATGCGCGCGCGGTGGCAGCGCCGTTGGTGAGCGGGGATGTGCCCCTTGCCAGACAGCAGGTCAGCAGAATCGTCAGCCGTGATACGGCGCAACTTGATGCATCTGCGGTGGTCCGCGCGACCGTCGAGTCGACGCTAGAAAACGGCAGCGACGCCGTGCTGGCGCCGGTGTTCTGGTTCGCAGTTGCCGGTGCGCCGGGTGTCCTGGGATACCGGCTTGCCAACACTTTGGATGCCATGTGGGGGTACCGGGATGCGCGCTATAGGGCGTTCGGTTTTGCTGCGGCGCGTATTGATGACGTACTCAACTGGGTTCCGTCACGCCTATGCGCTATGGCGTACGCCCTGGTGGGCAGCAGTCGCGCCGCGTGGCAGAGCTGGCAGACGCAGGCGCCGATGTACGATAGTCCCAATGCCGGCCCAGTTATGGCGGCGGGGGCAGGGGCGCTCGGTGTCAGGCTTGGGGGGGTGGTGCGTTACGGTGATCAGCTGCGTTGGCGACCCGCACTTGGCGAGGGGCGGGCTGCGCAACCTGTCGATATCGAGCGAGCCTTGCAGCTTCTGCGGCGTGCGATCGCGGTCTGGCTGGTAATAATTCTGGCCTGGGGGTTTCTGACATGGGATTAGAGCACGGCGGCAATGTGTCGGCCGCCGTAAAAAAGTTTGGTACACCTCGTGACCAATGGATCGATATGTCAACGGGGGTCAGCCCCTTCTCCTGGCCGGTGCCCCCGGTGCCGTCGACAGTGTGGCGTGATTTGCCAGACTGCGACGGGCAACTGGAGCGGTCAGCGGCGTCCTGTTATGGCTGTCCAGCTGAAGCGGTGCTGGCGGTTCCCGGTTCTCAATATGCCCTGCAGCACCTGCCGGCGTTACTTTCGCCCGGGCGGGTGGCAATGCCTCGGCGGGGCTACGCGGAACATCGACAGGCTTGGGCTGCGGCTGGTCATGAGCTTGTGGATTACGCTGATACGGCATGTCTCGAGGCGCTGGCGTTAGATGGGAGTGTGGACCACGTCGTGTTGATCAACCCGAACAACCCGACCGGTGACATGCTCTCTGCAGGTCAGATCGCAGCCCTCGCCGAGTGCGTGGATCATGCAGGAGGACACTTGGTGGTGGATGAAGCGTTCGTGGATGTGCACGAAGGCAGCAGTGTGGCCTCACTGTGTCCGCAGCCCGGTCTGGTGGTGTTCCGGTCCATCGGCAAGTTCTTTGGACTGGCAGGCATGCGGCTTGGCTTCATGCTGGCAGTGCCCTCTCTGTGCCGTGCGTTGGAAGCCAGTATGCCACCCTGGCTTGTTTCCCATCCCGCGCGTTGGGTCGGAGCGCGGGCATTGTCTGACAGGGCATGGCAGGCCGCACAGCGCGAAAGATTGAGGTGTGAGGCGAGACAGTGGTCACTGGCCCTAGCCGAGGCGCTGCCGGAACTGCCGTTGGTGAACGCAACGCTGTTTTTCACTGTTACCGGGCGAGGGGACTTTTGTAGCGCACTGTCAGTTGGCTTGGCTCAACGAGCGGTGCTGGTGCGTCGGTTTGATCCTGTTGATGGCCAGGGCATGGTGCGCTTTGGTTTGCCGCCGACTGAGGTTCGTGATGCAGTACTGGACCGAATCAGGGAATCGGTCGAGGAGTACACGTGCGCTATCTGCTGACGGGGCTCCTGTGGCTTGGCCTTGTTGCCTCTGCGTCAGCGGAGATAAGGGTCGAGGATGCGAGGGGGCATACCTTGGTGTTGGAGCAACCGGCCCGGCGTGTGGTGAGCCTGGCGCCCCACATTACCGAGGTCGTGTTCGCCGCCGGCGCCGGTGCTTTGCTCGTGGGCGCGGTGAGCTACAGCGACTACCCTGAAGCAGCCAAATCGATTCCCAGGGTGGGCAGTTACGACAATGTCAGCTACGAGTCTCTGCTGGCCCTGCAGCCGGATCTGGTGCTCGCATGGCATGAGGGCAATGGCGAGGAGGTTATCGCCCGGTTGGAGTCTTTGGGGCTCAAGGTCTACGTGGGAGAGCCCAGCAAGCTGGAGGATGTTGCGACCGCTCTGCGCGTCGTGGGGGCGCTGACAGACAACGAAGATACGGCAGACGATGCTGCGCATGATTTCCTGCAGCGATTGGCGCAACTCAAAGCGTCCTACGGTGGCCAGGAGCCGATCGGCGTTTATTACCAGATATGGGACGAGCCGCTGCTGACCCTCAATGGGGACCACCTGATATCCGATGTTGTGCGCTTGTGTGGGGGGCGTAACGTGTTTGAGCACGCGATGCCGATGGTGTCGAGAATCAGTGTCGAATCCGTGATCAGGGCCGATCCGCAGGTCATTATCGCCAGCGGTATGGACCAGGCGCGACCGGAGTGGCTGGATGATTGGCGTCGTTGGCCCTCGATGACTGCAGTGTCCAATGAGCAGCTTTACTTCGTCCCGCCCGATATTCTCCAGCGCCACACGCCGCGCATCATGGACGGGGCAGACATGTTGTGCCAGCAATTGCAGCGTGCGCGGGCACACTACGCTGCGCGAAAGAAATAGGAGCGGGAAAACATGCAGGGGTTTTACCAGACACTATTCGGGCGAAGGGATGTGCGGAGCGATTTCACAAGCGTGCCGGTGCCTGCAGATGTGCTGGCCAGAATATTAATTGCCGCACATCATGCGCCTTCGGTAGGCCTGACTCAACCATGGAACTTTATTCTGGTGCAAGAGGAGGAGACAAAGCGTAAAGTGCACGATGCCTTTCACGATGCGAATCGTGAGGCGGCGCAGCAGTTTACCGGGGAGCGGCGCCAGCGCTACCGGCAGCTGAAACTGGAAGGTATCCTCGAAGCCCCTGTTAACCTGCTCGTTACCTGCGACCGGGAGCGTGGCGGCAACGTAGTGCTGGGCCGCACTCACCAGCCGCAAATGGATCTATACAGTACGGTCTGTGCTGTACAGAACCTGTGGCTCGCAGCCCGCTCGGAAGATGTCGGTGTTGGCTGGGTGTCGATCGTCTCGCCCGATCGTTTGCGGCGTATTTTTGCGTTGCCAGACCAGGTTGTGCCGGTGGCCTACCTGTGCCTTGGCTATGTGGAGTATTTTCGTGAGGAGCCCGAGTTACAGGATCGCGGTTGGGCTAGCCGGATTCCGGTTGCCGATTTGGTATTTACCGACCGTTGGGGGGAACAGTCACCTGGAGATGGAATCTACGATGCGCTGTCAGCGTGGCATGATTGGCCTGATCGCTGCTTGGCTTCAGAGTAGCAGGGCGGCTAACAGCCCGATGCATGTCGTTCAGTAATCGACACCCTGACGCGCCTTTATGCCAGCGGCGTACGCGTGTTTCACGTCCTTGATTTCCGACACCGTATCCATGATCTCCTGTATCCCAGAACCACCCCCGCGGCCGGTTACCACAATACTCTGGCTCTCGGGCCGCGATGACAATGCCTGCAGTACCATCGCTTCTTCGAGATACTTGTAGCCGATCATGTAGGTTAGTTCATCGAGTACCACCAGGTCGTAGCGCGCATCTTCCAGCATGGGTTGTGCCACCGCCCAGGTTTTTTTGGCCTCGGCGATATCGCCGGATCTGTCCTGGGTATCCCAGGTGAAGCCCGTACCCATCTGGTAGAAATCCACCTGTGGACAGTGTTCGCGCAGGTACATCTCTTCGCCAGAGAGTTGCTGCCCCTTGATGAATTGGACCACGCCCACTTTCTGGCCGTAGCCCAGTGCCCGTATCACCATGCCGAAGGCAGAGCTGGACTTGCCCTTGCCGTTGCCGGTCAGCAGCACCGCGACGCCACGCTCGGTGCCGGCGGCGGCGATAGCCGCATCCACCTTGGCCTTCTGCTTTTCCATTGACGCCTTGTGTTTGGCGTCCTGGCGGGTCTTGTCGTCAGTCATGGCAAATTGGGCCCCCAGCTATCAGAACCTGTAGCGTAGCCCGGCGTAGCCGGCGGCGCCAGCCGTGTTGTAAGTAGGCACCACCTCATAATCCTCGTCGAGGGCATTTTCCACACGACCGTAGATATTCAGCCCATCGGTGATGCTGTACGACACGCTGAGGTCGAGAATGCCATAGTTATCCATATCTTCACCCGATGAATCAACGGTATCACGAGCGATACGGTAGTTAAGATTGATCAGCAGCCTCGCGTCCAAAGGGGTAAGCCTGACACCAAGATTGGCCAGGTGCTTTGGTACCCTGGGACGTTGTCTACCCTCGAAGTTCTTGCTGTCAATGTAGGTATAGTTGCCTCTCAGGCCGATCAGGTCGTTTACTGGAACGTCTGCAGTAAATTCCACGCCCTTGGAAGATGTGTCGCCGTTACCCTGCCGGTAGCCGTAAAAGCCAGTGTCAGGATCATTGTCATCAAAAGCCGAAAGGTCAAAGTAAATCTCGTCATTGATCTCCTGGTCAAAATAGACAAGGTCTACATACCAGCCGGCATTGGCGTAGAAGGCTACGCCGACGTCGTAACCCGTGCTTTCTTCCGCATCCAGTTGTTGATCCCTAGGAATGTTGACGGCCTGGCTGCTGCTGTTGAAGGCGATCTCCTGCAAGGTAGGCGCACGGAAACCGGTACCGTAGATGCTTTTGAGCTTGAGGTCGCCCGGGCCCAGGTCCTGCAGGTAAACGATGCCCGCACGATACGTTGTCTTGGTGCCAAAGTCCTCGTTGTCAGTGTACCGCGCTCCGGCAGTAAGATAGACGCTGTCGACGAAGCCACCCTGATATTCAAAAAAGTACCCCTCCTGGTCTCGGTCGCTGTCAGATGTCCCATCCGAAATGCCGTACACATCTATCGAATCCTTTAGAAGTTCCCCACCGTAGACGAGTGTCATAGCGTCAGAGTGTTTCCAGCTGCCGAGATAGTCAACAGTCTCGACTTCGCCCTCGAAACGATTGGTGAGCGTGCTGTCGGTATTAAATTTACGGTCCGTTTTGTTTCGGTTGTAGGACACGTTATTGGCGAAGGCTTCACCCTGGTAGTTCAGTGCGGTGCGCCATGCGTCCTGCTTGTAGTCGCTGTCGCAGTTGTCTGATCGAGCAAAGTCTGGTGGCAGGGAGCACCAGTCATACTCGTTTTTGCCGTCCACGGAGCGTCCTACCAGCTCAGCTCGGACCGCTTCGGTGATGTTCCATCCTGCGCGGCCATGAAAGGTGGTGTTTTTGTAGCCGTCATCATCTCGCAGTGTTGTATCGGTAGTGAGCGCATTGAAGCCGTCCGTCTCAAATCGTTCCGCAGAAATGACGCCATCCACCATGTCATTACCGCCCGCGAGATGTCCCTGGTATTTTTGCGTACCGTAACGGCCACCTTCGGCGGCCAGGCCCCCGGCGAATCCGGCTTGGGGCGCGATACTGTATAGGCTGATAACGCCACCGGCGTCCGCTCCGTAGGCCAGCCCCTCCGGTCCGCGTAAGACCTCGATGCGGTCGATGGCGCCTGACAAAAGATTGTCATAGTTTGGTCCGCCTCCAATAGCGGAAGGGTCCGAAGCATCTATGCCATCAATGTATAGCTGGGTGCGATAGCTATTTTCTCCGCGGACACGCACGTCGGTTTGTTTGCCGATTCCGCCGCTATTCGTTACTGATATCGCCGGTTCATACTCCAATGTTTCCGAGACGGTGCTGAATCCTCGAATCTGCAGTTGTTCGCTGGTGATGACAGACATAGAGGTCGCTACCTCACGAAGAGGCATTTCGATGCGCGACGCGCTGACTACGGTCTCTTCGAGTTTGTTACTGGCGTTTGTGTGAATGGCAATCATGCCGGCGAGCAATGCCAAGGTTGTTGTTGCTATTTTTTTCATAGTTAACCTCAATAGCCTGAGTCAATTGGCGATTGAGGGAGGGGATCTGGGAACACAATGCAAGCATTGAGCAACCGTGAATGAAGCCCTCCGCTCCATCGTTGCGTATCGTCAGGCAGGTATCGGGCTCGCAGTCACGGACTGCATACCGTTGCGGGGGCAGCGGTGGTTCAGGCCTGCGCCTGCCACACTTCCCATTTAATCCACCCAGTACCCTACAAACGGCACGGTGGACACCTGACAACGGCGGGCACTGTAGAGGCAGGTGCGCGGCTTGTCAACCGGAGTGCGCAATAGTGCCTCGATACAACACTCTTGCGCCACAAAATGCTGCAACAGCGCAGTCGGATTACGTAAACTAGGCGGCCGGAATACAGTGAGCTACAGAGCAATGGGCAATGTCGCCTGAAACAATAGAGCAGGTCACCGCGCTACTCGGTAGGGAGCCTCGTGGATTAGAGGAAGTTGTCGTCGCGGGTGAGCGTGACGAGCCGGTGGTGATCCGTGTGGCCTCCCTGGTTGATGGGCACCCCTTCCCGACCCTCTTCTGGCTGGTAGATCCGGACCTGTGTTATCGCATTGACCGGCTCGAGGCGGCGGGCGGCATCTCACGCCTGCAGCGTCGCATCGATGCAGACTCGACACTGCGTACCGCCATGACCGCTGATCACCGGGCACATATCGCTTTGCGTCGCAGTTACCTATCCGAGGGCGCTGCCGGGCAGCTGGACAGGCTCGGCTACTTGCAGATGCTTGACGCGAGGGGTATTGGTGGCATTGGCAATTTCAGCCGTATTCGGTGTCTGCATACCTGGTATGCCGCGCACCTTGTGGTGCCCAATACGGTGGGTGCATTGGTGGACGACCAGTGGGCCGTTGCGCCCTGTCGGGTTTGATACTGTGGTATAGTAAGGGCCCCGATGCAGGGACTTGCTTGTAGCCCGGCGGAAACAACGCATGACCACAAAGACAGATGATCTCAGGATCAGGGAGATCACCGAGTTGGTCTCTCCGCAACAGCTGAGCAAGGATATTGCGGTGAGCACCGACGCGGCGGAAACCGTCTCGACCACCCGGAATATGATTCACCAGATTCTGAATGGTGATGACGACCGCCTGCTCGTTGTGGTGGGCCCCTGTTCTATCCACGATCCGGTAGCGGCCCGGGAGTACGCCGCCTCATTGAGAGAGGCGGTAAATGATTTAGCCGCTGACTTGCTGATCGTGATGCGAGTGTACTTTGAAAAACCACGTACCACGGTAGGTTGGAAGGGGTTGATCAATGACCCTGATCTGGATAACAGTTTCCAGATCAACAAGGGCCTGCACCTGGCCCGTCAATTGTTGCTTAATCTCGCAGAGATGGGGCTGCCTGCAGGCACCGAGTACCTCGATCTCATTAGCCCGCAATATACCGCGGATCTGGTGTCCTGGGGAGCTATTGGAGCGCGCACCACGGAGAGCCAGACACATCGTGAATTGACCTCGGGACTATCCTGTCCGGTGGGGTTCAAGAATGCGACAAACGGTGATATCCAGGTGGCTATCGATGCTATTAAATCGGCGTCCCAGCCGCACCATTTTCTCTCGGTGACAAAACAAGGTCGTTCCGCGATATTCCAGACAGCGGGCAACGAGGATTGCCATATCATTCTGCGAGGTGGTAAACATCCCAACTACGATATGTTTTCCGTTGAGGATGCTGAAGCATTGCTGCGTACTGCGGGCTTGCCCTTGCGCATCATGATTGACGCCAGTCATTCCAACAGCCGCAAGGTGCCTGCTCGACAGATTGATGTTGTCCGGGATATCGCTACACAAGTTGGGCGGGGGAATCGGTCTGTCATCGGGCTCATGCTGGAGAGTAATCTTATTGAGGGCCGGCAGAGCGTTGTGGCAGGACGGCCGCTGAAGTATGGGCAGAGTATCACTGACCCCTGCATCAGTTGGGACGATACCTTGCCCTTGTTGCGAGAGCTTGCGGCGGCAGTTGCCCGACGACGCTGGGGCTAGCACAGCCGAATCGCGGTGCCGTATGTCATTCTGAACCGTGTACGTCCGTTGTTGGGTACACACTGGAGCCAGTCTCACTGCCGCGCTAGGGTGGTGTCATCAAACGAAGTGTGTGAAATAGCGTAGGGAAAAGGTATGCATCTGGGATTTAGCTCGATGAACACTGCAGATGATCCTGCTCCGGACATCCTGGCCAGGAGCCTGGAATCGGCCGGTTTTGAGTCGCTTTGGTATGGAGAGCACAGCCACATACCCACGAGCCGACGTTCGCCTTATCCGCCCGGTGGCGAAATGCCCAGTCCCTATCGCAAGATGATGGATCCTTACGTTTCTCTAATGGCCGCCGCGGCCGCTACCTCTGAGCTCAAATTGGGTACCGGTATTGCGTTGTTGATGGAGCGGGAACTGTTTTCTCAAACCAAGACCATTGCTACGCTAGACCGCTTGTCCAATGGACGGGTCATTATCGGTTGCGGTGTGGGTTGGAATCAGGAGGAGTTTGAAAACTGTACACGTCTGCCATGGGGCCGGCGCTATCTCGCTCTTAAGGAAACAGTTCTCGCACAGCGAGCGTTGCTGACGGATACTGAGCCCGCGTTTCACGGCGAGCTGATCGACTTTGAGTCTGTCTGGTTCGACCCCAAGGCGACCCGGCCTGGCGGACCGCCGGTTACGTTGGGCGCTATGGGGCCCTTGGGTGTGAAGCATGCCGCTCGGTGGGCGGATGGTTGGATGCCTGTCGATGTGGCCCTGCCGGATATCGAGAAAGACCTCGCAAACTTTCGTCAGATGGTCCGCGATTTCGGCCGTGACCCGGAAGAGGTGGAAATTACTCTGGTGGTAATGGCGCCAGTGACGGCAGACTTGCTCAAGTCTTACCGCGACATGGGTATTCACCGTTGCAATATCGGTGTGGGTATGGAGAACTGGGAAAAACCGGAGATTGTCATGCCGATGATCGAAGAGTTTGCCATGCTGATTCCCGAGCTTTGATCGATAGCGCCGAGTGTTGACCAGATGTGGCACGTCACCTTATTCCAGTAAATTAGCAGGCAGCAAATGACGCACTGCGCGCCGCGATACTACGGCGCGGGCAACCCGTTTAATGGCAAGTACAAAGGCCGCAGTGCGCAGATCGATCTTGTCCCCTTTTGCCAGATCAGCAACGCCGCGGTAGGCGCGACGCATGACGTTGTCGAGTTCGTTGACTACGCGCAATTCCTCCCAGCGGAATTGCTGGATATTCTGTGACCATTCGAAATAGCTGACTGTCACGCCGCCGGCATTGGCAAGAATGTCGGGTATAACTGTCACGCCGTCCTCGGTAAGCATGTCATGGGCTTCGCAGCTGAGTGGCCCGTTGGCGGCCTCCACTACAAAACGGGCTTGTACTTGGCCAGCGTTTTCTGTGGTAATGGCCTCCTCCAGGGCGGCGGGTATCAGAACATCAGCATTATAGGCAATTACCTCGTCCCCCTCTATGGAGCGAGCGTCAGGAAAGCCTTGCACCCCGCCTTTATCGCTTACCCAGTCGTTTAGAGCGGCAATATCCAGACCATTGTCATTGGCGATGCCCCCGCTGATGTCGGATACTGCAACAATTTTGCCGCCGCGTTCTGCAATTAATCTTGACGCGTGGCTGCCCACGTTGCCGAAGCCTTGGACGGCGACCGTCACGTTGGTGAGGGCTTCGCCCTTGTCTTGCAGGCATTCCTCTAGCGCCAACATGACGCCACGCCCGGTCGCTTCCTCGCGGCCTAGCGAGCCAAATAGATCCACCGGCTTGCCCGTGACGACACCCGGGCTAAAGCCGTAGTACTTGCTGTACTCATCCATAATCCAGCCCATCACTTTGGCGTTGGTATTAACGTCGGGAGCGGGTATGTCAATGGTTGGCCCGATTACCTCTTTGATCAATCGGACGAACGTGGTGGTGATAGCGTAAAGCTCCGACTCGCTGAGCTTTGAGGGGTCGCAATTAATGCCGCCTTTGGCGCCACCGTAGGGGATGTCAGCCACGGCAGTCTTCCAGGTCATCAGGCTGGCAAGACTGGCGGCGTGTTTCTCGTCTAGTGTAGGGTGAAATCTCAGGCCACCCTTCATGGGCCCGCGGGCGCCATTATGCTGAACGCGGTAACCCAGGTGGTGCAGCAGACCCCCGGTGTCGCTCTCGGTCACGACTTCTACCCGCACGACACGATTCGGTGTTAGAAGGATGGTGCGTAACTGATCATTCAGTTCGAGGTGGTCGGCAGCACGGTTGAAAAATAAACTGACATTGTCATGCATCATGCGTTTGTTCCTCGCCTGCCAACGCCGCCTGGCAGCAGGCGCCCTATCGCAGGTGGCTTGAATTGACGTTAACTCTCATCCGGCAGTGCCTGTTGGTCCAGCCACAAAATAAAGAGCTTGTAGAAAATGGAAAGAATCACCGCGCCGGCAAACAAGCCGATAATACCGGACATTATCATGCCGCCGATGGCACCAACAAGGATAACCGGCATGGGAATATCGAGGCCGCGGCCCATTAGCAGCGGCTTGAGAAAGCTGTCACTGGCGCCGGCAAATAATTGGTAGATGGTAAAAAACACTGCCGTAGTTGTGTCGGCTGTGGAGAACACCCAGACGATGATAGGCGCGAGTACTATTAGTGGTGGCAGTTGAGCGATGGCAAGCACTAAAATAATGGCTGTCCAGACCGTCGCTCCCGGCACGCCCATGACGAAAAGTCCGATAGCGATCAATACGGTTTGAATGATGGCGACACCGATGACGCCCTGTAGCACGCTGCGCACGGTCGCGACAGTCAGCGGCGCCCACTCGCCGCCTGGTTTCAGTCCACCCACACGCACGAAGAACTTGTGCGCGGCGGTGCCGCAGCGCTCTGCATAGGTCATGAACCCGCCGGCGATAGCCAATGCAATGATGAACATGAGCACCCCGATCAGGCTGCCGCCGGCACGTTTTAGCAGGCCGGCCGCCATTTCCTTGAGTTGCTCCGAATGGGTGTTGAAAAAGGCCTCTAAGTCAGTACTGGCTGCGTTCCAAGAGTTGTAGATCTGCTCGCCAACGATAGGCCAATCCTTTACTTTTTCGGAGGGCGGAGGCACTTTCAGCTCATTGTCCTCCAGCGCGATACTGGCGCGCTTTAGTCCACCTACGGTTGCCTCCATCAAGCTCCAGGCGGGCAGGATGAGGGCGAGAATGAAGAGCAGCGTTACCAGCGTGGCGGCAAGACCGCGGCGCCCACCGACTTTGGGTTCTAGCCACTTGACTAGTGGGAATGCTGCTATGGCGATAATGGCGCCCCAGATGATGGGGTTAATGAAGGGCTTGATGATGTCATAGGCGAGCCACAGCAATACGAAAAGAAGGCCTATTCTCAGCGCCGATTCAATCGCGTTGCGCACAAATAGCGGATCGAAACTGCGGTTGTCGCTGTTCATAGGACTCTCCTTTAATGGGAAGATGGCTTCGTCCGACGGCTGAACGCGCCTACCAGACTGGCGACCACTACCGCGATATAGAATGTACCCGCCACCGCCTGCAGGTAGGCAAGCGTCCGCAACATTGACGCTATTGGTGTGATGTCGCCATAGCCCAGCGTGGTCATGG
>JABSPW010000096.1 GCA_013214285.1 Halioglobus sp.
AACGCTTACATCCAGCTACTATCGGATCGGTATGCTGATTACATTACAGACGTCAGTGACTATAAGGTCACCTCCGCTCGTCTTAGATCCTGACCACCCCACTCAGGCATATCTCGGATCCCGAGCGCAAAAAATTTCGCTCTATTATTCGACACGTTGGCCTTCACGTGTGGACGGCTCATCGAGTCCAAAAGCACGCCAGTCAGGCTCTGACATCTCTCGCACGAAACGCTCAAAGCTCCAGGGCCAACTCGCCGGGATGCCGTCGGCATCGAGATACCAACTTTTACAGCCACCCGTATACCAGATTGTCGTTTTTGCGGCGGCAATACGCTCCGCCTCAAATTCTTTGAAGCGGCTCTGGCTAGGTGCGATTTCAAGGCAATCGCCCTGCTCTAACCGGGCGAGCAGTTGACTTATGTAACACCACTGGTGCTCTGCAATTTCGATCAAAGAGAAGTTCCCTACCGGGCCGTTGGGACCATTGAGCATAAAGAAATTCGGAAAATCAGGCATGGAGATCGCTAGATAGGCTCGGGGTCGACGCATCCAAAAGTCGGCAAGTGACACACCATCGCGACCCCAAACCTGCATGGGGCGCATAAACGCGTCGGCGTGATAGCCTGAGGCAAAAACAATGATGTCCAATTCATGGAGGACACCGTCTGCCGTCCGAATGCCCCCTTCTTCGACATGCTCAATGCCCTCTGTCACCAATGACGCCCCCGGCAGCTGGATCGCGGCGTAATAGTCGGGTGAAAAAATCAACCGCTTACAGAGGGGCTCATGGTCAGGGCGAAGCTGTTCGCGCAGGCTTGGGTTGTGCACATTCGACTCGAGATTATGCAAACATGCGTCTCGAAAGTACCGTGCTCCCTCGCTATCCTGACCCGTAATAACTTGTGAATACCCCTCTACACCCGCCCGGTACTTGCTGGTTTCCATCACCTCTGTGATGGCGGCCGGATCCGCTCTGAAGCGAGCCTTGTCCTCCTCACTGTAAAAGCCATTTTTAACGGGCATGATCCACTGAGCGGTGCGTTGGAAATGCGACACATGCTGGACACGGCCCGATAATGCAGCCACGATTTGCACCCCCGTCGAACCATTTCCAATAATTCCGATACGCTTATCACTAAGCTCAATGCTGTGGTCCCAGCTTGAGCTGTGAAAAAGATCGCCACGAAAGCTTCCCATCCCATCAATCTGCGGCATGTTTGGATGATGCAAGACTCCCGTTGCTGCGATAACCACATCAACTTTCGTCTCTGTGCCGCCTTTCATGAGCAGCGTCCAGTGCCCTTGCTCAAAATGGGCTTGCTCGACTTCTTCACCAAATCGTATGTAACGAAAAAGATCGTACTTTGCACAAACCCGCTCAAAGTACGCCTGAATTTCTGGTCCGGGAGGAAGTTGCCGGGTCCACTCAGGATTCCGCTCAAAGGAATAGGTGTAGTGGTGCGATGGCACGTCACAGGTCAATCCGGGGTACGTGTTTTCACGCCATGTTCCACCAATGCGATCGGCTTTTTCATAAATAAGGAAATTCCGTCTACCACTTTCAAGTAGTTTGATGCCGGCAAGAATGCCAGCCATACCTGCCCCGATCACTGCAAACCTGAATGACCGACCTTCCAAACGATACCCCCTTTTATATTCCAACGAGCTTACGCTGTGGACGGCCTCCGAGGCAAGGCCTTGCACAGCGCAATCCGCAGTACACCTGAAGAGTCACCAGGCAATAAACAACGGGAGGGTCGACACCACCCCTTGTCACTTCATATACTTGGTATTCAGAAAGTCAAGCTGATTGAAACGCATGCTCGAATCCGCCCTCTATGCCATCAAGCCCGTGACGGGCTTGATGGCTTTTATTGTCCTGGCTTATTCATTTTTTTTTGGTCCATTTAGGCGCTTTATCGGCGCACGGGTCATACAGCGGTACGCTTTAAAGTCGAATAGAGATCTGATTTTTCATGAAATTGGCTTCACTTTGCTCAACCTGACCATCGTTATCACTCTGACAATGTTCATCATGCGATGGCTCTTCGGAAACGCCTACATAGAAACGATTCCATCACCCTCCTTGAGCACGAGCATCAGTCAGTTTCTTATTTATTTCTTCACCTTTGATCTTTACTACTACCTGTTCCATAGGTTGTTACACACGAATTTTTTTTACAAATATGTACACTCTATCCATCACCGATCCACGCGGCCCACACCCTTGACCAGCTATTCAGTACATCCTTTTGAGGGTTTCGTTTCATTCATGTTTACACTGATGTTATTCACCGTAATGGACATGTCGGTACCGGCATTTTATGCAATGAACGCTTATAGCGTGATACACGCTGTGGTACTGCATAGCGGCCATGACTTTTTCCCACGCTGGTGGTATCGAACGCCCCTGGCGAAATACTATGTCACACCGGTATTTCACGACCTTCACCACAGCGACCCGACAGGTGTGAATCTGGGCATCTACACAACCATCTGGGATCGATTATTCGGCACGATCTCACCAGATTTAGAGCAGGCTTTTGATGCGACAACAAGCAACCGGGTTGCCAGCAGTGCCCGTAGCGCCTAATAGGACTGTACTCCTGAACCAAATCGGTTGACCACAAACCGCCGCAATCATCGTATGCGATTCCGTCCAAATCTGTCGCTCAATAAGCATGATTTTTGCATCCACAGTTGCTAGTCTTGGCCTCTTTATGGAATGGATGTTGCCTCTATGGAAACGGTTGTCGAATGGTTGCCCCGGTTAGGGGCTCTGCTGACCATTCTCCTAGGACTCGTAGGGTTCTTCAGACCACAGCTGATAGCCGGTGCACAGCAGATCACGCTGGGCAGTCCGATGGCGCTGTCGGAAGCTCGCGTCGTATTTGGCGGGCTACATTTGGGCGCCGGCGTTATGGCATTAGCACTGAATGCGCCTGTGATTTACATGACGCTCGGTGTGGGTTGGAGCGTTGCGCTACTGGCGCGGTTTTATTCCATGAAGGTCGACAATACCAGCCTGAAAGATTCCATGCCGGGAATAGTCGTCGACTCCGCCATGGCAACACTCCTACTAAGCGGCTTAATCTTTTAACGCATGAAAATCGCTGTTATAGGCGCCGGGCCTGCCGGCATCGCCGCAGGCTACGAGCTGCTAAAAAGCGGTTTTGATAACTTCACTATCTTCGATAAGCTCGACGCTCCAGGAGGTACCTGGCGACAGCACTCCTACCCGGGACTGGCGTGCGATGTATGGGCGCATTCCTACACTTTTTCCTATGCTCCCAACCCCGATTGGAGTGCCAGTTTTGTCGGTTACACCGAGATTCAGCAATACCTTGCCCGCTGTTGCACCGGCTTCGGACTTGACCCCCATCTGGCACTCAACACGGCCATTACACGCGCCCAGTTTGGTAGTGACGGGAAGTGGACACTTGAATCGGAGCAGGGCTCTCTGGGGCAATTCGATATTGTTATCAATGCTATGGGCAATCAACACACGCCACTGTACCCCGACGTTCCAGGCCGGGAGGCGTTTCAAGGGGCGAGCTGGCATTCTACCGAATGGAATCACAATACCGATCTTACCGGCAAGCGGGTTGTGGTCGTTGGCTCTGCGGCTGCCGCCGTGCAGATCGTACCAGAAATAGCTAGGGAGGCAGGGCATTTAACCGTCTTACAGCGCTCGGCTAATTGGATCATGCCGCGCAATCAGAAGCGCTACGGCAAAGGCCATCGGTGGCGCTTCAACAATATACCCGGCTGGATAGCCCTCACCCGATGGGTACAGCGTATGATGATGGGCCAGGTGTTCTATGCAGTAACGATTGGTCACAATCGCATGGGCCAATTTGAGAATATGGTTAAGAAGTTCATCCGTCGGAGCATCGACGATCCGGCGCTGCGCGACGCCTTAATACCCAATACATCCTATGGCTGCAAGCGAGGGCTGGTATCAGACGATTTCTATCCCGCCCTAAACCGAGATAATGTTGAATTGGTGGCGGAAGGACTGCAACGGGTTACCACCACCGGCGTCGTGACCACCAGCGGCCGAGAAATAGAGACAGACGTTATTATTTTCTGCACGGGCTACAAGATTCTGGATTATGACCGCTTCGATGTAATCGGCAAGGACGGACGCCATCTCGGGGAAGAATTGGCCGGCGACCCCCGTAGCCACAAGGGCATCGCCGCGCCAGGCTTCCCCAATTACTTCTTCGCTATGGGACCCAACGGACTTGTGCTCAATGTCTCCTATTTTATTACTGCTGAATGCAATGTGGCTACGATTGTAAGACTGCTCTCCTCAATGCGCGCGCGCGGCGCAAGTGCACTTGAAGTTAAACAGCGCGCATTCAACGAGTACAACGCGTGGATGGACGAGCGCTTTGAACGCTTCAGTTGGGGGGCGCGTAATTGTCACAGCTATTACACGGCGGGCTCCAGCCACCCGCCCTTTCTTTTTCCGGGAACCTTTAGGGAATATTCCCGGCTCCACCAAGCATCTGGTTTGCACGAATACGATCTGAGTACAGTGGCTTAACCGTTACCGGGAGCACACAGCAATCTTGTCTGCTTTTCATCTAGATCGCACTGCGACCCGCTACGATGAGAAACGTCACTTGTCGTAATCTCAACACCGAGCGCTGCCGACTAAGGCACAGCACTCACTTACCAGACTTAAGATGATGGCCTCCGAAGGCGGCACCTCGCCTTCAACGATGCGCCGGTAAGCCGCCTGAGCAGATTCAGGTGATTCTGAACGCAGGACTTCAATCCAGCCCTGACCGATGGCCGCATCCACAAAACCAGTCAAGGCTTGATTGGATTTCCTTTCCAATTCTTCACGACCCCATTGAGCTAACAGTACATTGATAACCGCGGGCGCAAAAAACATTTCCAGACGAGGCGTTAGCCAACGCGACGCCCAGGACTTCACAAGCTGGGGCGCTAACATATCAATAAACATCTTCAGAAAACCACTGGGCCCGAAGGCGGTGAACACTGAAGACTCCGCATCACTGTGCGTACCACCCACCGCAAAGGCCTTGACGTACTGCGCCTTCCCGCGCTTATAGATCGCGGCATCCCCGGCGACATCGATGAGTACGTGCTGCAAATCCCCACCCTGAGGCAGGTGCTCAGTGTAGCCGATAACATCGTCGAACAAGTCAGTATCCGCAACAAACTGTGCATTCGCATTTGCTGTATATCCGATGACGCGCTGCAGCCTACCCCGCCCGCGCTCCGTCTGCAGCAGCTGTGCAGTCGCCAGAGACAACTTCGAGGATGCGGATGTCAGAACGACGCAGTTTCCACCATAGAAGTCGTGCATCTTCAGCTGCTGATATAGCGCGAAACCGCTGGAAGCACCGGGCGCGGCTGCCATCGCGAGGTCGGACTTTACGCCAGCGCCTTGAATAGGTGACGTCCCTTGTGAATCAACAGTGAGAAATCCGTTGTATGCCTGATTAATCTTATCTCTCGCTCCTCCAAAGGCCACAAACCCTTCTGGCATCCGCCTAGCTTTCATCTGCACCACGTTAGTCATGTGCAGAAAGCCGCGGAACTTTTGTCCAATCTGGAATTCCGGATTGGCGCTTTCTATAATTGTAGCCACACCCCAGGCAGGCACATTGGCAAAAGCCTCATGCTCCTCAGCTAGGGGGTATACCGAAAAAAATTTTAGGAATGGCGCCTCACCCATTTGCGCGTAGAACAGGTTATTGGCACTGAGCCCGACCTTGTCTACACGCAGACGAATCTCATCGGGCACCAACGGGGGAAGCTCATCCCGAAGGACGACAGTCTCTTTAAGGTCCTTGCGCCGGGTCGCTATCATCACCCGGGATGCACTTTCTGCCAACGTCCTCATCCTTTGGCGCGGTATTGCGCTACCCGTAGACTATTATTCAGACTTCTCAACATGCACATCCATTTGAGGATAGGGTATGCTGATTCCCGCCTCATCAAACTTCAACTTGACGGCCTCTGTCGTGTCCCACATAACACCCCAATAGTCTGCAGCATCCACCCACGGTCGCACGACAAAATTGACACTGGAATCGGCGAGCTCACTCAGTGCCACTACAGGTGCCGGATCCTTGAGCACACGGTCATCCGCTGTAATGATTTGCTCCAGGAGTGCCTTGGTTTTTCGGATATCGTCTTCATAAGAAATACCGAAGACCATATCGACGCGCCGCGTATCGCGAGCCGAGTAGTTGGTGATGTTATTGCTGAGGATCGCTCCATTGGGAACAATCACTTCCTTGTTATCCGGCGTGGTCATCGTGGTCGTAAAAATACTAATACTATCGACGACGCCAGTCGCCCCGCCCGCTTCCACGACGTCACCCTTCGTAAACGGACGGAAAATAATCAACATCACGCCAGAGGCAAAGTTCGACAGAGAGCCCTGCAACGACAGTCCAATCGCCAAACCGGCGGCACCCAGGAGAGCGACCAGAGATGTGGTGTCGATTCCCAGCTGACTGAGAGCTGCTACAATTACGAACAGCAATAATACCCAACGAATAATGCTGACCAGGAAAGTTACCAGGATCTCATCCATCCCTCGCCCCAGCAGCACCTTATTGATAGATTTGACGATAAAGCCAACAATGAAGCGCCCGAGATAGAAAATTATCAGCGCAAACAGTATCTTGAGGCCCCAGGGCAGAACGAAGTCATTCATCAGGGTGGGAATATCGAAGCTTTCCATTACGTTGATCCTTGTGGTTTGTTGCGCCAGTTCCAAACTATAATCCGCCATGGAGAGTTTACAAGCTGCGAATATGGGCAACATGAAGCACAGTTGCGAGCACCACCTATCAAGACGTGGCTTTGTTCGACGCAACCTTCGTTATATGTCGGCACTGCTGGTCGCGCCCTACCTCGCAGGCTGCAGCGATACGCGCAATAGCACCATTGATCTGCCCAGCGGCAATGGTATCCGGCTGTCCAATCTCACCAATCTGGGGCCCCTGCAGAATCCGGACCAAAACGGCTGCCGCCTGCCTGAAAGATTCAGTAGCCGCATCATCGCTCGCTCGTCGAAACCCGTCATTCCTGGACATTCCTTCCTGTGGCATGGTGCTCCCGATGGCGGCGCCTGTTATGAGGACGGCGATGACTGGATTTATGTCTCAAACGCCGAATTATGGGCGGTGGGGGGCGCCTCGGCTCTGCGTTTCAACGCCAATGGCTCTATCGTTGATGCCTACGCGATACTCGACCACACGAACCGCAATTGTGCCGGGGGCACGATGCCTTACGGTAGCTGGCTGTCCTGCGAGGAAAGCGGCGATACCGGCAGGGTATTCGAATGTGATCCCAAGGGCAGATTGGCCGCTGTAGAACGCCCGGCTTTGGGTTATTTCAATCATGAGGCGACTGCCTACCACGAGGGCACGCACACGCTGTATCTGACGGAAGATCAGTTTGATGGTGGATTCTACCGATTTACCGCAACCTCAAAGCGAGAAGACGGTTTTGCCAACCTCGCCGAAGGCGTGCTGGAGATCGCAGCAGTGAGCCAACGAGATACCCCAGGGGGCGTCGCCTGGCATACCATCACCGACCCACAGGCGATCGTGCGGCCGACTCGGCAGCAGGTAACGGCGATGACGCCGTTCGCAGGTGGTGAGGGCATTGTCTGCCATGAAGACCTCGTGTCCTTCACGACCAAGTTTGATAACCGGGTGTGGACCTACGATGTTGTCGCGCAATCAATGTCTGTAATTTACGATAGGGCAAGTAGCGAGAACCCCATTTTGTCTGGGGTGGACAATATCGCCAGCAATTTTGCAGGAGAATACCTGGTTGCCGAGGATGGCGGCGACATGCAAATTGTGGTGCTGACCCCAGAGGGCGCGCTGGCACCTCTGTTGCAGCTGGTTGGGCAGGATTTGTCAGAGATTACCGGCCCCGCGTTCAGTCCCGACGGTACACGCCTGTACTTCAGTTCTCAGCGGGGCATGACGGGCCACTCAAGCGATGGACTCACCTACGAGGTGACCGGCCCTTTTTTCACCACGGCTTAGTGGGCCTCAACGCAGTGGCGCAGGACCCCCGGCACGGATCGCAGGCCCTGACTGCACTGAATGGAACCCTACTGCACTCGCGGCGCTGCGCCTCCAATGCCACAGGGTGGGGATCGGTCTCCATAAGCTTCACACAATATTCCCTTGAAACGCACCATGTATAGGCCACTCGGCCTCTTTTTCCTTGCGCTGGGCGTCGCAGGTTGCTCACCAGTCATTTATTTGGCCCAGTCATCCAGAACTGGGAGACCCATCGTTGTATCTCTGTGCGCACCAAGGTGGTGACTATCACCGGTACGTTAGTGGCGGGCGGCCTATCCCTTCTGTTTGCGATTGATCACCCTGCGCTGAGAATCGCAACCGCTATGCCAATGATGATAGGAGCTGCTACCCTGATGCTGATGACTCCCTGCCCGAAAATACCACCTGGGGAGTCTCGACCTGATGCAGTGCAGGAGGGCTCACTATCTCTAAAGGCATCCTAATCACCGGCGCTAATAAGGGCATTGGGCTGGCAACTGTCCGCGCGCTGCTCTCGGTCGATGAAGACGCATTTGTGCTGCTTGGATCGCGGAACTCTATGCGTGGCGACGCAGCAATCGAAGCCCTTGCAAAAGAGAGCCCCGGGTGGGCTGATCGCCTACACAGGGTGAATATCGATGTCACAGATCCGCTTTCAGTTACAGCCGCAAAAGATGCGGTGTCTACCCTCTGTCGGGCGCGTCGTTGCCCACTATACGGCATTGTCAACAATGCCGGCGTTGGCTTGGCCTCTGATGACATGGAGGCAGTGCTTGATGTCAACACGTTAGGCGTGAAACGCGTCTGCGATGCGTTTATCCCCCTGCTGCCGGACTCGGGTCGCGTCGTCAACGTGTCGTCCGCATCGGGACCCGTATTTGTCAGCCAGTGCACGCCGCAACAACAACTGTTTTTTCAGGATTCCTGCGCCACATGGAATGACATTCAACGCCTTTTGGATGATGTCCAATTGCATGCGGGAGACGCGGGTTACTTCAGAGCATTAGGGCTAGGCGAGCCCAACCCCTATGGGCTGAGTAAAGCCTGTGTCAATCTTTACACCCTGGTCCTTGCCCGAGAGCATCCCCGCTTGTGCATCAACGCCTGCACTCCAGGATACATCGAAACAGACCTGACTCGCCCACAGGCAGCGCAGCGTGGCGCAACGCCTGCTGAACTGGGCATGAAAGCCCCACAGTGTGGTACGGTCGCCACTTTGTTTCTTCTCATGGGCGCCCCATCAGGCAGCGGACATTATTACGGCAGTGATGCAAAACGCAGTCCGATGGATCGCTACCGCGCCCCCGGCAGTCCAGAGTTCGGGAGTTCTTAAACTATTGGTCTAGATAAGTTTGCATCGCTTTCAAGACTACATCAGGACCCGAGCGTCGCTGATAATTATCGGACCTGTCGATCCAAAGCACCTTGCCATCCCTATCAACCAAGAGCGTGGTCGGGATAGGGAGTGCCTCGGTGTCATCGCCGGGTGGCGCGGAGTGGAAGCCCTGGTTCCGCAAGCCGAAGGCGTCGGTCACTATAAGCTCAGGATCGGACAGCATAATTGCTTGCAAACCATGAAAGTGCCTTTCCTCCCGAATTTCTTCCGGATGGTCGGTACTGACGGTCACGACCTGCACCCCGCGCTTATCAAACTCGGACCGCAGTTCCTCCCACCGCCGCAACTCGGCGACACAATAAGGTCACCAGTGTGCGCGGAAAAATTTGATCAATAACAGCTTGCCGTCCAGTCTATTGGAGTCGAAGGTCTCGCCACTATCCTCTACTGACGTGAAGTGAGGAAGCGTATCCCCTATCTGGATAGCACGCGACGCCACCTCTTGCGGACTCACGCCTATCGTGAAGGGCAAGAGGATGCCGATAAAAATCGCCAGGCAGGCAGGTCCCACACCTACCCAACCCGCTCCTCTCACTAAAGCGGTTATACCAAGGATGGCGGCGGCGAGAAACCCTATGACGAAGGCTGTGCGGTCTTCCGGTATATCCACCTGACGCATCTGCACTACCCACCATCCTGCGCAGGTTAACGCAAGTCCCAAGGCCAACAACGCCAGCTTGGTTCCCTTTCTCATTTGCTTTTCCCGCGTCGCCTGAGCACTGGCCTATGTTCTGTGCCTTACGTTTCCCCCTGCCAGCCGCTGGAGCATGCCACACTCTAGGCGGGTTATCCACTGGGCGCTATGCCTTCCCCAGACAGGTGCCTATCGTCGCTGGACGCACCTGAGGTTTCGTGTTCTTCTGCGATCAATGCCAACGCTTTCTCCATCAACCACCGCGCTTGTCCCGCGTAAGCGTACACGCAAGCATGTAACGACGCATCTTGCCAACTCTCCACTGAGCAGCTGGCTGAGTATTCTTCAAAGTCAGCCAAAGCCCGAACTAAATCGATGAGATGCTTCGGACATTCGCATTCGACCGACTTTCTGAGCTTCATAAGAGCCCCTAACCTACTTTCATCAAAGAGCCGTGGTTTTACCTCTGCCAATTTGCCCATCCCTTCGAGCCCCTGGCTGGCGTCCTTACGGACCTCGTTTACCTTCAGGTAACTCGCAAGGAACTGCGATTGAGGCGGATAGGGTGCGAGCGCGTACCCGCGCTGTTCCATCTCACGCAACCAACGGTCGCCGCCAAATCGATACAGAACAAGCATGTTATCGGTCCCCAGCGCCTCGGTCAGAGTGGCCAATTGTCGGGAACTGGCCTCACCAAGCCCCCCCACTTCAACAACAATGCCATCCAAGTCGTCCATCCCATCCAGCCGGTCGCCGGACAGCTGGTCGAGGGCTGCAGGGAGCAAGTAGGCGTTGACCGACGCGAGAACACCCTGGTGCTCATCCAGCCACTCACACAGTGCGTTGCCGATGAACAACACTTGCGGTTTCCGCATGCTGACGCCATTCGCCGAGGGATTCCCTTGTGATGTCAGCAGTGCCTCCAGAGTCCTTCTTTCAGACCGGGCGATATCTCCTATGCGGATACCGCCGGCCACTAGAGCAGAAACCAGTTGCAGGTGCTCTAGATCCGACTGCGTGAAGAGCCGCCTGCCGGATGACGATTTGTGGCTAGCCCCTAATTTATACCGCCTTTCCCAGACCCGCAGCGTATCTGCCTTGATGCCAGTGAGTCTAGACACGGTTCCAATGCTGTACAACGGTCTGCGCTGCACACTGGCTTCACTCATGCTCTTCTCCCGATCGAATCGATTCCCTAGCTGATACGGCCGTCCTGCAGCCTTGGATGATTCCGTCCGGCCTGTGTCCAGTTTATAGCACGACAAAAAACAGCGAAATCTGGTCACACTCCTGCCTGAATTACGTAAGTAAGGGCTCAACACAGGATACAAAGTCATGATTGAGAAAAAAGACGACCGAGACGAGAATGGCATTAACTGGCTGTATGCGCGAGCACATCAATACCCTCTGCTGACATTAGACGAAGAATATGATCAGGATCGCGCAAAATGGGGCGCAGTAGATCAGTTGCAGGTGCTGATGTTGCAAGATGAGGCCGGCAGGCACTTACTACAGCAGTGGGCGGTGAACCTGGCACACAATCCACCGTGTCTTGAGTCCTTTGAAATCCGTGACCATTACAATTTGCTTAAACGAGAGCACAGCGCTGTGCTTGCCTCCGATCACGCCTTGCAGAGGCTCACCGCCGCCACTGAGCAGTTGAGCGCAAGCGCCGACGCCGCCCTTGATTCCAACGCGATTCGTGCCCTGCAGCTAACCGGCCCACTGGTGGTCGGACTCGCCGAGGTCCTGCTGGGTCAGCCGGACGCGTCATCTATCGCCTCAGCGCTGGGTACCTGGCGTGCTGCATGGCTCGACAGCGGTCAATGTTCAGACGTTCTGGTACAGCCCACGAGTTGCCGCGCTCTTCGCAGAAGCCTCCGCGACTACTACGACGCCAGGGCAACCCTCATCATGCACAACCTACGGCTTGTCTATGCCATCGCAGGCAAGCTGAATGGACGCGGACTCTCCTATGACGATATGGTCCAGGGCGGCATGCCAGGACTCATACGCGCAGCAGAAAAATTCAACTATCATCGCGGATACCGTTTCAGTACTTATGCCTATAACTGGATTCGACAATCCATGCAGCAACAGATCGAAGATTCTCAGGGCATTCTCCGCTACCCTCCGGCCGTGCATGAACAAATTTCCCGACTCTATCGGGAACGCATCAACTATGAGGTGAGTCAGGGCGAGGAACCCACCGCACGCTGGCTCTCTCAGCAGCTCGGTCTAGAACCAGATGTCATCGAACAATTACGTCAAGTCAGCAATGTGTCCGTATCGCTGGATACACCGCGCAGCAACGCAGACGAAGGCCTCACTCTCGCAGACATTCTGCCGGAAACCACGTACCCTGCCACTGCCAGTGAGGCGGAAAACCACTCTCTAAGCCGGCAACTGATGCAGACATTTTCCGTCTTGAAACCCATCGAGCGTGACGTGCTACTTCTGCGCTGGGGCCTCGGCAACACGACCCCTCACTCACGGCGTCAGGTTGCCGACAAAATGCAAGTCTCCACCGAATGGGTCCGTCAGCTTGAAAAAGCGGCCCTTGAGAAACTTAAGCACAACGGCCAGTTACAGGAAGCGTATGCAGACTACCTGTCTTCCGCCTAACCACCGCCTTTTCTAAAGCAAGTCGCGCCGTAAAATGACCAATTGCAAACTCCCTACCCGCACGCCGAACTTCCGCAATTCTGACTCGTTCAATAACACGCCGGCTGCCACCCTGTACATGCGATCATCCACCCACACGTCGATCTCACTTTCGCCATAGGGAATCCGCAACACGTAGTGGAGAAATACACTGTTTCCCACTACCTGCAGCCTGCCCTCTCCCACTACATCTCCGGCCGTACCTGAAAAACTACCATCACCTAGGGGAGAGAGAACCCAATCGCGCCGTTGCCGTTCCCCATCGTTGAACAAGAAATCCTCTTCAAGCCGTCCCGTACCATCCTCCCACGACGCTTCTATGCTTGCACTGAAAGTACGAATGACCTTGCCCGCCCTGTCTTTTACCACTCCGTATGCGGTCAGGCTGCCGTCGAAGAATTCCTCCAACGACATGCGTGGTCGAAAGTTTTCGTAGTCGTTTATACTGACGGGCGAACAGGCGGCAGCTGCCAGACACATTACCAACCCCACGGTTTCTAACAGGGTCAGGCCGCGCACTCTCTGTTGAGGCTTATCGCGCTTCATAGTCACCTGCTCCGCTTACGGGACGCCTTCGGTTTATACTTGCAAGACACCAGCGCTGCAACACCTGTGCAGCCCGGCAAGACCACTCTTCTGCAATCACGCTTTCTCTACCTTTTGCCTTTTTCAACGACACGCCTCTGCTTAGATTTTCGCGCCTCCAGTCGCAAGGATAAGATGCTACTCAAAGCAGACGGCCGTGCCACCCGATCAATCCACACGGCCTTCGCCAACCCGCGGCACCTGCCGGACCTCCTCCC